>NZ_OSDX01000026.1:0-63436 GCF_900382755.1 Vibrio sp. Evd11 | reverse complement strand
GACTTGATCATATTCTACGCGCTAGGCGATTAGAATGCGGGTTTTATGGAGCGCTTACCCTCAAAGAGCAAACTCCGAATTACAAACTTTGAAAACATTGACCAAAGGCTCTTCCCAGCCGAGACAAACTCTAAGCTGATCAACGATTGGTTTCACTTGGCTCTTTGCCACATTGATTTCAACTTTTAATAACGGGTAGTTTTCGACTTTCCCGTTGCATCCAAACACAGGCGCAGAGCCATCAAGAGCTCGGTGAGAACCGATAACAGAACCAATAGCCCAACAGTGATCATAGTTTCCAATTCTATCGACACCCGACTCATGTAAGGTGCTCAAAACTAGATCTTGTTGCTCAGGCGTACAGAAAATCTCTAGTTTATACATCTAATTCAAACTCCTAAATGCCAAGCATTACGAATCATTTTAACTGCTTGTTATTGCGCTTATCCGTAGTTTTTCTTACACCAATTTTCCCAACTCTTCTCACCCAATTTTTTTCGTGCTTTGACGATTCTGAACGCATTAACAAGCCCCATAAAGAAACCGAAAATAGCAGATGAAATAAGGTAAGTTTTCCAATGTTCGGGCTCTGAGTGCCAAGTAAACATCCACATCAAAGACCCCCAAATTACCGCCATCGATAATCCATACGTCAAGAATACTTTTTGAAGCGATTGAAACACCAGAGGCGTTTGAGACACGTTAGTATATTTTGACCAAATAAAGGCATTTGGCCTCGTTAGGTCTGCAGGGACACCCTTTTCAATAAGGTGCTGCTGAATGAATTTCGCCTTTTCCATCTTTACCTCACTATGCCTATGCCACTTGAATTCTATGACTATACGACGATTTATCGAGAAGGGTTGTTCAGTGTTACCCACTAAAGGACTAACTAGATTCAATGTGTGTGGGCTGATTGATACACGTTGTTTTCTATCAACGCTCCGGAGAACTCAAAAGTCAGTAAACCTATTCGACTAAAACCTAAATGTTCATAAAAGCCATTCGATTCATTTTCTACCCACGTGTACAGCCAATATTTATTACCAAACTGATTCTCGATTCCATTCAAAAGCTTTCGACCTATCCCTTTACCTTTGAAAATGTTATCTACATAAAGTTTGTCTACTTCAAAGCCATTGCCAGACGTCTGGTAGTGCGATTCAAGGTTAACCATTACGTAGCCTTGAATAACCTCATTTTCTTCACTTACAAACACACGATATTTAGTGGTATTCAATATTTCAAAGAAGTAGGCTGCCGTGAAAGTAGACAAGACATACTCCGCGTATTCAGTTTTGACCCCTTCTCTCGCATATGTGTCTAGCCAGACTTTAATGGACAATGCCGCTAATTTTACACAGTCGTCTTTTGTCGCTTCCCTGACCATTTCCTCTCCAAGCACAGCAGTTATTAAACTGAATAATTATGATTTTTATCACTAGAGCATTTCTGTCTAATAATTTAACCATCTCATACTTAGTTAAATAACTCATTTAATAACAGTATCTTATCAATATAACCGCATCATACATGACGAAAAGCAGAAGTATTCCGTATAGCTAAAATTGAATGCAGAAATTATGTGAATGTGTGTATTACTTATCATTTCCCTCATGTACTTCTTCATCCAAACAAAGATTGTTGGCCTAGATCTGTATGAGGCGTGATGGTTAGTAAATTATGGATGACGTGATCGTTGATATAACCTCTACCGGATTTGCAAAAAAAACCGACATGATTGTCGGCTTTTCGTTTGGATATAAGCTGCAAATAAAGTACTCAAAATGTTCCCGCTGAAGGTCACCTTTCCTGCTCCCTTTGAACTTCTAGCAAAGAAGCTAACCAACGCTTTGTAAAAACTCCCCAAAAGCTACGTTGAAGTGCAATGGTTTCTCAATGTGGGCATTGTGCGCACAATCGTTAATGATACACAGATAACTGTGCTCAATACCCTTCCACAATACTGATACCTGCTCATCCCATGTATAAGTTTTATCTGAGTCCGCCCATATAATTAATACTGGCATTCTGTATTGAGAGACATAGGATTCACCATTCCAACTGTTCATTGCGATGAGTCCGTTTAGATAGGACTGAAACGAAACCTTGTCTGCAAGTTGCATCGATTGCTTGAGTACCTGAGGTGCTAATTCACTTTTAAACCAACTAGACACAGCCCTCTGTTTGCTGTCGCCATAGGTAAAAGAGGATGCATTCTTGATGCTCTCTTGTAATGGTTCAAACCTACCAGGCAAATCGCCTTTCGGCCCTGTTCCGTACAAGGTCAAACTGAGGACTTGTTCAGCCCATTTATGCCCAATCAGCTGGGCGACCATTCCTCCCATTGAATGCCCTATTAGGTGAAAACGCTTTATTCCAAGCAGCGCAAGTTGTGACATGACATCTTGGGCCATCTCTTGAATCGTCTCAAAAGCTGTCTCATCAGAACGATCACCAAAGCCTTTCAAACAAACAGGGACTACTTGCATGTTTTTCTCTAAAAACGGTACTTGAGCACTCCAATATTCTGGGCCACTTAAAAATCCATGGATCATCACCAGTGGTACATTAACGTTCATTCACATTACCCCATAACATTTGGTAGCCACACGGCAAGCTGAGGAAAGATAACCATCAATACAATCAAAAATATGAGAGCACCAATGAAAGGCAAGCAACCTTTAATGACATCGACAATAGTCAGACGATCTTTCTCAATAGATTGAATAACATACAAATTTAGGCCAACAGGAGGAGTCAATACAGCGACTTCCATTGTTATTGTGTAAATGACGCCGAACCAAATCAAGTCAAAACCTGAAGCTTGAATCAGAGGAAACAAGGTTGGCAGAGTGATGAATGTCATCGAAACAGGCTCTAAAAACATGCCTAAAATAATGTAGAACAAAATAATCAGTGCAAGCGTCGTGTATGGCGATAGTTCCAGAGAAGTAAACAAGCTAGTGAACTCTTGTGGCACTTGATAGTAAGTCATCACAAAACCAAAAAGCACACCAGAAGAAAGTAATAGGCCCAAATAACCCATCGTCTTCATGGTGGCTTTGATTGATTCAAAGAACCCTTTGAGATCCATGCCCCCAACAGTCATAGCAAGTAGCAAGGTAATCACACAAGAGACACCTGCCGCTTCAGTAGGGGTCGCGATTCCCGCATAGATAGAAACTGTAATAATAAGACCGATAACCATCACTGGAATTATCGCGCTCAATGCTAGCCCCCAAGGTATGCTTTCACTGTCATCTGCCCCTGGTACTGATCCTTTTTGTAAGACACTCCACCCTTTGATGATAAGAAAGAAAAAGGAAACCAAAATTAAGCCCGGTACAACGCCCGCAATAAACAATTGTCCGATAGACTGATCGGTCACTATCCCGTAGAAAAGAAGTATCAAGCTTGGCGGTAGTAATACGCTGAGCGTGCCACCAGCCGCAAGCACCCCACTAGCAAGTTTTTTGTCGTAGCCAAGATCTAACATTGCAGGAAGAGCAACACCACCAATAGTCAATGAACCCACCATACTAGAGCCACATACCGCACCAAATCCAGCACATGCGCCCACGCTCCCGTATGCTGCGGAGCCTGTAATCGGCACTTTACTGTGCATAAACCAATATAAATTGGGACCTATATTAGACCGCCCTATCAGCTCCCCTAAGAGGACGAATAATGGTACGGACAACAGAACATAGTCTACCCAAACCCCCCACATTTTTAGCTCTGCAGTCACAAGCGTTGTAGAAAAAGACTGTATTGAAAGAAGAAACGGGATCGAAGCCCCCGCCAACGCAAAAGGGATGGGCAAGCCTAACACAATAAATAAAATCAATAGCCCCATTAATCCGAGCCCTACTTCGTACCAATCAAGCATACATTATTCCCCGTGCTTATTTTGAGGCGTAGGAGATTTCTCACAAACAAACTCAAATTTATGCACTATCGAGTCATAAAATTTTAAAATAGAAATCAAAGACAGATTAAGTAATGAGACAAACACCCCTGCCCAAAAATAATATTTTGGCCATAAAAGTATCTCTGAAGCGGCAAGCGAAACGTAGGATTTAGACAGACCTTTGTATGCAGCTAAAGTAAAGAAAACAGAAATAAACATGATCAACGCACTGTTTAAAATTGCGAGGTTTTCTCTTTTCCCTTTCGAAAGTTGATCAACGAAGATCGTAACCTTGGGAAATGCATCTGCCTTGTGTGCGTATGAGAGACCAACAAAGGCCAATGGTACCAACATCAAAGCGGTCGCCTCTGTCACCATTCCATCAGGATTACCTATTACATATCTCATGAACACGCCATAGGTAATCCAGAGAGCTTGGATAAGTACGATTAAACCACCACAGCACAACAATGCACTCGTCGAAATGTCCAAAACTTTTCTGAATCTACCTTTCATAGTTTCTACCCTAGAGTGAGTTCTCAGCAAACAGATCTTTCATCTGGCTTGAAAGTTTAGTCCCACAACCTTTAACCACCTCGATTTCCCAGGATTTGGCGATGCCAGAAACCAAATTCAACTTCTGCTCTGAGGTTAACTCCAATACAGTGCCACCCTCTTTTTTAGCTTCTTCAATTCGTGCATCGACCCACTCTTCATATCTTGGCTTGAGCCAAGCTTCTGTCTCTTCCGCTGCATCCATTAGGGCTTGTTGGTCACTTTTGGACAGTGAATCAAATCGCTCTTTATTCATCATATACATAATGTTACCGTAAAATATTCCCGCATCAACCATGTGTGGCATCACATTCCAAAGCTTCCATGAGCTGTAAGTTGCCACCCCCATATTAATGCCGTCAACAACACCTCTTTCTGCCGACTGGAACACTTCTTTTGGAGAAATGAAGACTGGCTTGCCTCCCCAACCTTCTATTATTTGGCTCACTAATGGTCCAATTGAACGTACCAATTTTCCGTTTAGATTTGAAAACTCCTCGAAAGAATGGATCTCTTTATTGAACCACCATTCTTGATCATACGAATAATTAGAGTTGATAAGAGGAACTAACCCGTTTTTATTTGCCTCTGGAATAATCAGTTCACGGTATTTGGAATCCATTTTTAACTGACCATTCAAGTCCACGGCTGACGGATACAACGAGGTCACTCGATAGCATGAAAGTCTATTGTCAGCACTAATCCAACTGATATCCGTTACACCACCTTGAATCGCATCTACCCCTTCACTCCAGCCATGCAAGGTGGATGATGGATATATTTTTACGTTCAAACTCCCGTTAGATTTCTCTTCCGCCAATTCTGCAAATTTTTTGAATCCTTCATACCGAATGTCTGATTCATTAACATAGGTAGAAAGTCGAATCACTTCTTTACTCATTGCGTTTAAAGATAGGAGTCCACCAATAATTAAACTGGCAAGTTTGATTGAAATTTTCATGTAATCTCCATTTACAGCATTAAAATAATTTAGTGTTACTATTAGTGAAATTCATCTATCAGCAACAATTTTTTAGAAGGACAGATACAAAGCACCATTCCTCGAGGGTTAATCATAATTTGGTAAGTCGAAACAGTCTCGATAGCCAAACAGGGCCTGAGCGCCACCAGTGTGCACAAACACGACATTCTCTCCTTTTTTAAAGTGGCCGTTTCGAATAAGATCGATAAGACCGGCAGCACCTTTACCTGAATACACGGGGTCGAGCAAAATTCCCTCTAAGCGAGAGAACATGTTGATAGCTTCAATCGTTGAGGGGGCAGGAATCCCGTACCCCTCACCAACATAATCACAGTTAGCCACAACATCTTCTCGTTTAACTGCATAGGGTGCACCCAAGTGGAGAGCAGTACGTTGAGCAATCCTGAACACGTTGCTTTCTTGTGTCGCTTTATCAACTCGCACGCCAATGCCGAGAACTGGGATATGGCTATTGGTCATCGCAAACCCCGTCACCAAGCCAGCTTGTGTTCCAGCACTGCCTGTGGCATGAACGACATGATCAACCTTTAAGCTGCGATCATTGCTTTGTTTTAAAATTTCTAACGCACAATCTACGTAACCAAGCGCGCCAATATGATTAGAACCACCGCCAGGTATGATGTAAGGTTTCTTACCTTGTGCACGCAGTTTTGATGCAACGCTTTCCATCGCTATGTTCATGTCAGTACCCCCTGGGTACTTGGATAATTGAGCATTGAAAAGTTGGTCCAACATAACGTTGCCGTTGAATTTATAGTCAGGATCATCACTCCCAGTGCGGTCTTCGAGCAAAATCAAACAATCCATATTGAGTTTTGTCGCTATCGCTGCGGTTTGACGTGCATGATTAGACTGAGTCGCACCTTGGGTAATGATAATATCTGCACCTTGCTCAACAGCGTCAGCCATCAAAAACTCTAATTTCCGTGTTTTGTTACCACCACCGGCAAGGCCTGTACAATCATCCCTCTTAATCCAGATCTTTGGTCCGTTCAACGCTACACTCAAGTTTTCCATCAACTCTAATGGTGTGTTTAAGTGCGCAAAGTTTAAACGAGGGTATCGCGCTAAATGCATTTTTATTCTCCGATCAATGTTTAACTCGTGTACATTTAATATTAATTGGCGAAACGGCTAAAAAGACAATGCTTTTTGTTAATAAGCTGTTAAATATCGGTTTAAACAAAGACCATCGCGATTAATTAAAGATGAAGGTTAGCCAAATGGACTTAAAATGGATTGAGGATTTTTTACACCTCGCACAGTACGGAAGTTTCGCAAAAGCAGCAAAGGCCCGAAATATAACCCAGCCCGCTTTTGGAAGAAGAATCAAGCTATTAGAAGAATGGGTTGGTGTTGACTTGGTAAATAGAAATACCTACCCGGCCACCTTCACCAAAGCGGGATTCCGTTTTCTTAAACATGCCAACGATCTAAAACAGCAGATCGACTACGCAAGGTTAGAAACCGTCAAGAAATCTAACAATAATGAAACAAAGATCACATTTCACACCCAGCATTCACTGTCGGAATATGTTGTGAACAAGATGATTAACGAGTACACAGATACGTTTAAAACACTCTTAGTTTATGTCAGTCCAAATAACTTACATGATTCAGTTCAAGCCTTTATCGACAATCGTTCGGACTTTCTTATCGGTCTCTCTTTCAAGGGAAGTCGTCTTTATGTACCCAACCCAGAAGTTGAATCTGTCACCATTGGGTATGAGTGCCTGATACCTGTAGTGGCCACCAAAAGTGATGGTTCTGCGCTCTATAAAGATCGAAAAAATTCCAATGTTCCTCTACTTAGTTACCCGTCGAATACCTTTTTCGCACAAGTGTTAGAAAAACATGGCTCAATTGCTCAAAGCCTGTGTAGTTTTGATATCGTGTATGAAAACGCCGTTACGCACTCTCTCAAATCAATGGCGCTATCAGGTCACGGAGTCGCGTGGTTGCCAGAAGGGTTTGTTCAAGAAGAGCTCGAGCAAGGTTTATTGATGAGGTTTTCAGAAACCATTTCACCGATTACCGCCAAAATAAAACTCTACCGCTTCTCTACTGAAGAAATGACGCCAGGAATGGCAAAATTGTGGCACCACTTCAAAACGACTAACGGTAAAGCCTAGGTATTGGTGAAATTTAAGGTATCAGTGAAGTCCAGATATCGGATACATAAACGTGTGACTCCCCTCTCACCACCTTCCCAAGAAAAAGAACAAGAAGATAAGCCGACAAATGTGGCTTATCTTTTAACAGCATCGCCTAGCTAGCTAATGCTCTCAAAAACTCGGCTTCAAACTCTTCATCGGCTTCTCGGGTTAGGCACTCCACCAGCCATTCGATGCTTTGATGGTCGAGCTTGCTGTTCACCACAAAGGCTTGCTTCACACCAGACTGACCCAGCTTGGCAGAGCCATAGTTCTTAAACGATTTGTTGCCGTGGTAATGGAGTGATTTAATTGCCTCTGCGTTAGGTTCTGGTAATGCATCGAGGGTGTTAGCAAGTTGAATCACCAGCTCCATTGGGTTCTTAGATGATGAGATGCGATACAGAAAGCCGCCCTCCACTCTTTGACGTACCCAGTAATCAAAGCCACTGCAATCCATCACCTTGTCGCTGACCAGTGCGGCTTCGCTGCGATAGCCACACGGCTCAACCACCACTGGGGTGTGTTTAAACTCTGGCTGGCCTGAAGCCGCATCGGTATGAGGCAAGATCAAGTCACACGGTTTGCTGTCTTTGGCGGTCGGTGCGTTCCAATGAATAGGCATGAAGACTTGTTCGCGGCGCATCTCTTTGGTTACCACTAAGCGGGCTTGGCACTCCCCTTGTGCGCTACGCACTTTCACCACTGGATTAATAGTGGCGTGGTTGAAGGCATCTAGCCCAAATTCATCTAATCCAAGCTCTGCAACCGTATCTGGGTGCATCGCAACAAAGGGTTCTGGTGTGTGTTCGCCTAAACCTGCGGCCAAGCCTGTGCGGCTCATGGTGTGCCACTGGTCTCGGATTCGGCCTGTGTTCATGATAAGTGGGAATTCGACACTGGTATCAGCAATCGGCTTATCGTGCTCAACCGCAATAAACTGCGCTTTGCCAGATTCGGTAAAGAACTCGCCTTTGGTGAACATACGCTGCTCAATGATCTCTGGTTGATATTTTAGCACTGGCCATTGCTGTGGAGTGAGTTCGCCATAGCCTTTCTCATCCAGTTGCGTGAGTCCAATTAAGCATAAGTCACGCGCTTTGCCTGTTTCATTGCCGAGCGCTGTCATCTCACAATACTCTTTGAAGATCTCGCCTTCGTGACGGTAATCAAATTGATCGTTGAATCCCATTCTCTGTGCGACTTCTTTTAATATCCACCAATCAGGTTTGGCTTCCCCTGGGCTTGGTAATATACGGCGTTGGCGTGAGATTCGACGCTCAGAATTAGTCACGGTGCCCGACTTCTCGCTCCACCCTTGCGCGGGCAGCACCACATCGGCCAAGCGAGTGGTTTCAGTATCAGCAATACAATCCGACACCACCACAAACGGGCACTTCTCTAGTGCGGCTTTGATTTTTTCGCTATCTGGTAAACTCACGACTGGGTTGGTTGCCATGATCCACACCGCTTTAATTTTTCCCTCATTCATGGCATCAAACAGCTCAATTGCTTTTAACCCTGCGTGAGTGGATAAGCTGTCGGTTTGCCAAAACTCGCTGACGGTTTGGTGTGACTGCGGATCACCAAATTCAAAGTGCGCCGCTAAGGTATTGGCTAGGCCACCCACCTCTCGTCCGCCCATTGCGTTTGGCTGACCCGTTACAGAGAATGGCCCCATGCCCGGTTTACCAATTTTTCCGGTGGCTAAATGGCAGTTAATAATGGCATTCACCTTGTCACACCCTTGTGTGGATTGGTTCACGCCTTGGGAATAGATGGTGAGCACTTTCTCATTAGAAGCAAACAACTTGTAGTACTGTTCGAGTTGTTGCTCAGTAAGCCCTGTTAGTTCGGGAACACTTTTGTCGCCCCAGCCCGACTCGGTATAACGGTAATGAGTTGCGGATCGAATGGCTTCAGTAAAACCTTGGGTGTGATGTTCAATGTAGTCAGCATCGATCTGGTCGTTGTCATCTAAGTAGGCTAGCAAACCATTGAACAGTGCCACATCTGAGCCTGACTCCAACGCCAAGTGTATGTCGGCAATTTCACAGGTGTCGGTATAACGAGGGTCAATGACGATCACTTTTAATGCAGGGTTGGCTTGTTTGGCCGCTCTTAACCTTTGAAAAAGTACCGGGTGACACCATGCTAGGTTGGAGCCTGTAATCACGACGAGATCAGCTTGCTCGAGATCTTCATAACAGACAGGTACTGTGTCTGCGCCAAATGCTCGCTTATGCCCGACCACAGTTGAAGCCATGCAAAGGCGAGAGTTACTGTCGATGTTGCCACTACCGATGAAGCCTTTCATCAATTTATTGGCAACGTAATAGTCTTCGGTAAGCAGCTGACCAGAAACATAAAACGCAACCGAATCGGCCCCAAATTCTTCAATCGTTTGATTGAATTTGTCTGCGACCAACTGAGTAGCACTGTTCCAATCCAGCTCTTGTTTTTGCTCATTCTGAATATGAGCAGGCTGTGTTAGGCGTCCTAAAGGCGTGACAGTATCACCAAGCGCAATCCCTTTAGTACATAGCTTCCCATAGTTTGATGGGTGATCTTTATCACCACGTACTTCTAGTTTTCCTAACGATGTCGGTCTCGCTTCTATTCCACACCCTACACCACAATAAGCACAGGTTGATTTTATCCAGCCGTTGTTTGAATCGGTCATCCGTTTCTCGCTCAATTATCCATAATTGTAATAACTCAAACCAAGCAAATAGCACGCCACTTAATACCAGCCGACAAAAATGAAATATTTCACATTAAAAACAATCACTTAATAAAAAACAAAATATCAACACTGAATAGATTTCAACTTAACCAAGATAGAAACTTAATTTTTGCACCATCTTGCTGAAAGTTGCACCACAAACGCTCATTTCCATAAATTTAACAAAATAATTACATACCACTTTAGGGGTAAATGCGTGCTGCCCCATATTTTTAATTCATTGAAAAATAAAAGTTAAATTTTATTTAATTTGATGAGATGTAATCTGGCATCCTCCTTGCTCCACTAGAAACCAAGACTTAGAAAAACAATTTTTGTTTTCTTGATAATTATGAATTGAGTGGAATCTCAACCCGGTATTCATCTGCTAGCGACTAGAAATTAGATACTCGAAACAGAGAAGCCGAGAATAAGGAATGGATTATGAGCAAGAAGAAAATCGTCGTTGTTGGTAACGGCATGGTTGGACACAAATTTATCGACAACATCCTGCAATCAGACAGTGATGAGTTTGATGTGATTACTTTCAGTGAAGAACCAAGGTTAGCCTACGACCGAGTTCAGCTAACTGCTTACTTCAAACGCGGAAATGCTGATGACTTGGCATTAACCAGCGAAGAGTATTACCAAAGCAATGGCGTCAATTACCTGCTCAACGCGAGAGTCGCTCAACTAGATACCGAAAATAAGTGCGTTGTGACTGAATCGGGACATACCGAAAGTTATGACACATTGATTCTGGCGACCGGTTCATTCCCTTTTGTTCCCCCTATTCCCGGTAACGACCAAGAACACTGCCACGTTTATCGCACCATCGAAGATCTAGACGCCATTGAATTATCAAGTAAGGGTAGTAAATCTGGCGTGGTGATTGGTGGTGGCCTGCTTGGCTTAGAAGCCGCAAACGCAGTCAAAAACCTTGGCTTAGAAACTCATGTTGTGGAATTCGCACCTCGTTTGATGGCCGTACAATTAGATGACGGTGGCGGTGCGCTTTTACGCAGAAAAATTGAAGACCTTGGCGTCCAAGTTCACACCGAGAAGGCAACCTCTGAGATAGTCGCGGGTGAGAATGCTCGCTACAGAATGAACTTTGCAGACGGCACCCATCTTGAAACCGACATGATCGTGTTCTCTGCGGGTATTCGTCCTCAAGATGCCTTAGCTCGTAGCTCTGACATCGCCATTGGTGAACGTGGCGGCATCGTGATTAACGATCACTGCCAAACCAACATCGACAATGTGTATGCGATTGGTGAATGTGCCCTTTGGGACAACAAGATCTTCGGCTTAGTCGCCCCAGGCTATTCAATGGCGAAAATCGCGGCTGCGCATATCTTATCGGCCGGAACGAGCGACGCTTCATTTACTGGTGCCGACATGAGTACCAAACTCAAATTGCTGGGGGTTGATGTTGCTAGTATCGGTGAAGTACACGGCCAAACCGAAGGCGCTCAATCGTATACCTATAACGATGAAATCGAACAGGTTTATAAGCGCCTGATCATATCGGCTGATGGCAAGAAAATTGTCGGTGCGGTATTGGTGGGTGACGCCGAAGCTTACGGTTCGCTGCTGCAAATCAAACAAAATGACATGCCTCTTCCTGAAAACCCATCAGTGCTGATTCTACCTAACGTCGCGGATGATTCAGGTTCGGCAATGGGTGTTGAAGCTCTGCCTGATAGCGCAGTGATTTGTTCATGTTTCGATGTGACCAAAGGCGACATTAAAGACGCGGTATCTGCTGGCTGCACCACGATGGCTGCACTAAAAGAAACCACCAACGCTTCAACAGGTTGTGGGGGTTGTTCTGCCCTTGCTAAACAGGTTCTTGATAGCGAACTGAGTAACTTAGGTGTCGAGGTATCTAACGATATCTGTGAGCACTTTGCCTATTCTCGCCAAGAGCTTACCGACATCATTCGAGTCAACAAGATTAAGACATTTGATGAGTTGTTAGATTCTCACGGAAACGGATTGGGCTGTACCGTGTGCAAGCCAGCAGTCGGTTCAATTTTGGCTTCGTACTGGAACGATTACATCCTCGAAGATCAACACATCGAACTGCAAGACACCAACGACATTTACCTCGGCAACATGCAGAAAGACGGCACCTACTCTGTGGTTCCGCGTATTGCGGGCGGTGAAATTACACCCGATAGACTGATCGTGCTTGGCGAAGTCGCTAAAGAGTTCGACCTTTACACCAAGATCACCGGTGGTCAACGTGTCGACTTGTTTGGCGCGCAACTTAATGAACTGCCAATCATCTGGAAAAAGCTAATCGATGCTGGTTTTGAAACTGGCCACGCTTACGGTAAATCGGTACGTACAGTGAAATCGTGTGTGGGTAGCACTTGGTGTCGATACGGCGTAGACGACAGTGTTGGCTTAGCAATTCGACTAGAAAACCGCTACAAAGGCTTACGCTCACCCCACAAGATCAAGTTTGCGGTTTCTGGCTGTACTCGTGAATGTGCAGAAGCGCAATCAAAAGACTTTGGCATTATCGCAACCGACAAAGGTTGGAACCTCTACATCTGTGGTAACGGCGGTATGCGCCCTCGCCACGGTGACCTTTTCGCTACCGACCTTGATGAAACCACCCTGCTGCAATACATCGACCGCATTCTGATGTTCTACACACGTACTGCAGATCGCCTACAACGCACATCAGTATGGATGGAGAACCTTGAAGGTGGCATCGAATACCTCAAGCAAGTCGTGATTGAAGACAAGCTCAATGTTGCTGAAGAACTTGAAGCTGACATCGCTCTCAACATCGAAAAATACCAATGTGAATGGAAAACCACCATCGAAAACCCTGAAAAGATGAAACGCTTCCAGCACTACATTAACAGCGAAGAAATGGACACTAGCCTGTCATTCATCAAAGAACGAGAACAGCGTTTTCCTAAGCCGAGCTTGAGCTCTTCTTCAGATTCACAACGCGATGAAAAGCTAGCTAAGGCTGACCAAATCGAAGTAACGGAAGTTTCGTAAGCCGAATTGATGGTGAGTGAATCAGTAACAACTAAACCCAATATCGATAGTCGACAGTGGCGCAGCCCAAGAAAACTACTGTCGGCTATCACCCTAATTGAATTGATTATTAGTTTTATGTTTTGACTAGGAGAAAGTCATGGAAAATTGGACAACCGTATGCAGCACCCGCGACCTAACCCCAAATGGTGGGATTTGCGCCAAAGTAGACGATAACCAAGTGGCTATTTTTTACTGCAAGCGCAGTGACACGCTTTATGGGCTCTCTAATTACGATCCTGCTGGCAAGGCGAATGTGATGTCACGTGGTATCATTGGTTCATTAAGCGGTGAGCCTTACGTCGCCTCCCCCTTATACAAGCAGCATTACCACTTAGAAACTGGCGCATGCCTTGAACAACCCGATCTCAAGCTCGTGAAATTTGAAGTTCGCAAGCAAGGAGAACAGGTTCAGGTTCTCGCACCGCTTGCTATCGCCAGTTAACTAAACGCCGACATCATCATGTAAACGCTTTATCAGCGTGAGCAATTTCGGCATAGGGTTTAGCCACATTAATGCGTTCGAATTTCGGAAGTAACGCACGAGCTAAAGACGGGTAATTTTCCAGATTTAAAGGATTTAAACCATGGATAACACAAAATTTTCGCTGCTTTCATTTACGGGTAAGATGAAAACCTTACACCTAAGTTGGATGGCCTTTTTTATCACCTTTGTCGTGTGGTTCAACTTTGCCCCACTACTGCAAATGGTGAAAACCTCGCTTGGCCTTTCAACTGAGGAAATCAAAACACTCCTTATTCTCAACGTTGCATTGACCATTCCTGCACGTGTCGCGATTGGTATGTTAACCGACCGATACGGCCCAAGATTGGTCTACTCTTCGCTACTCGCGGTCTGTTCAATCCCTTGTTTTATGTTTGCTATGGCAGACTCTTTCATTCAAGCGGCAATTGCTCGTTTCCTATTAGGCTTTATCGGTGCAGGCTTCGTTGTCGGTATTCGTCTTGTGTCTGAGTGGTTCCCACACAATGAACTGGGTACAGCTGAAGGTATTTACGGCGGCTGGGGTAACTTCGGTTCAGCAGCGGCAGCATTCACGCTTCCAACTCTCGCTCTAGCATTTGGTGGTGAAGATGGTTGGCGTTATGCGGTCGGTATTACTGGCCTTATGAGCTTAGCGTTCTCGTTTATCTTCTACAAAAATGTAACGGATACACCAAAAGGTTCGACTTACTTCAAACCGGCTCAAGTAACGGCAATGGAAGTGACATCAAAGGGTGACTTTTTCTTCCTACTCATTATGAAGATCCCGATGTATGCCGCTTTAGCACTACTGACATGGAAGCTATCACCAAGCAACATCAATATGCTTTCTGACATGGCGGTTAACTCGGTTTACGCAGGTTTAGCCGCACTTTACGTGTACGAAGTGTCGCAAGTTTGGAAGGTAAATAAGAACGTATTTAAAGAAGAAGTGCCAGAGATTCACCAGTACAAATTCAAGCAAGTAGCTGTACTTAACGTATTGTACTTCGCGACCTTTGGTTCTGAATTGGCTGTTGTTTCAATGCTGCCTTTGTTCTTCTCTGAAACCTTTGAATTAACACCCGTTCTTGCAGGTATGGTTGCATCGGCTTATGCCTTTATGAACCTAATGTCTCGCCCAGGTGGTGGTTGGATTTCAGATAAATTCGGTCGTAAACCAACACTGCTTATTCTGACGATTGGTCTTGCTGTCGGTTACTTTGCAATGGGTCAAGTAGACAGCACATGGCCAGTATGGCTAGCGGTTGTGGCTGCGATGGCGTGTTCTTTCTTCGTACAAGCCGGTGAAGGTGCGGTGTTTGCAACAGTACCTCTGATTAAACGTCGTATGACAGGTCAAATTGCAGGTATGACGGGTGCTTACGGTAACGTGGGTGCGGTGGTTTACCTAACTGTGCTTTCATTCGTAAGTTACCAAACGTTCTTCTTAGTGATTGCAGGAACAGCGGTACTAGGCTTCGTTACTCTGATGTTCATGGAAGAGCCTAACGGCCAAATTGCTGAAGTGAATGACGATGGTAGCGTGACCTTGATTAACGTATCGAGCTAACCACTCATTGAATCGGGAGTAGTACCGAAGTGTGTTTCACCACTTTGGTACTGCGTTCAAAGGCTCTAGGTTCACTAGGGCTTTTGTTCTTCCTCAGATGTGATCTCAAGCAAATGAGAAGACAGCCAGTTAAGAAGAAGACCAGTTATGACGATTTCATTCAGCCAAGGGCAAGTCATCACGCCTGAATCCAACAACCAGCTTAAGCTTAAGTTTGGTGGTTATTCGAATAAAGGAGTCCGTGATGAAAACCAAGACGCCATCATTGTAAAACACCCTAAAACTCGTGCAGAGCAAGAGCTAAAAGGAAGTGTTGCTTGTATAGCTGACGGCGCAAGTTGCAGTGAGCACGGCCAAAAAGCCAGCCACACCAGCGTGATGCAGTTTATCGACGACTATTACGCCACGCCAAATAGCTGGAGCATTCAGCGTTCAGCGCAAAAAGTCCTAACCTCGCTCAACTCTTGGCTCTTCAACACGTCTGTTTCTAATATTCATCCCGCACAGCAAGTTAACCATAATGCGCTCGTTTCCACCTTTAGCAGCGTGATATTGAAATCGAACACTGCGCATATATTCCATGTCGGTGACAGTCGAGTTTACCTATTAAGAGATGGAGAATTACGCCAACTGACCCGTGACCACACACGTAAGAATATGGGACAGAAACATTACCTAACGCGAGCTTTGGGCATGGATAATCAACTCAACGTTGACTATCAAACCCTGCCGATCAAGAAAGACGACTGCTTTATCCTGACCTCTGACGGCGTGCATGAATTTGTTGCTCCCAATACTTTCAAAGAACACATCGATAGACCTGAAGTGGATTTCGAATACGCCGCACAAACGATCTGTAACACCGCTTTAACCCACAACAGTTCAGACAACGTGAGCTGCTTGATTGTGCAAGTCAGTCACCTACCTAAACCTTCGCTGATTGAATTCCATGAAAAGCTAGCTAAACGAGCCATCCCACCCGCGTTAAAACTCGGGCAAAGTATCGACAACTTTATGGTGCTTGAGGTGTTGTATGCAGGCTCAAGAAGCCATGTGTACCGAGTGATGCAGAAAGAAACGCAAACCAAATTCGTGCTCAAAGTGCCTTCCGTTCAATACCACGATAGCCCGTCGCAACTACGAGCTTTCTTTAATGAACAATGGGCTGGCATCTTGCTGAACAATAAGAAGGTAATGAAGGTTTACCCGACGCCAGAGCATTCGCAATTCTTATATCAAATCTGCGAATGGGTTGAAGGCATCACGCTAAGACAATGGATGTACGACAATCCAAAACCGTCACTCAATGAAGTGCGCGAAATATTAGAAAAGATCACGCAAGGCATTCGAGTATTACAACGTGCCGACATGGTGCACCGAGATTTAAAGCCCGAGAACATCATGCTTCAACCTGATGGTGAGATAAAAATCATCGACCTCGGCGCTGTATTAGTGAGAGGGCTTGAAGAAGGAGAGCTCGCAGACAAAGACGACATTCCATTAGGTGCGGTCAATTACATTGCTCCAGAGACCATCAAACATAACACGGCGACCACAAGCTCTGATCTGTTCTCTATCGCTGTGATCGGCTATGAGATGTTAACCGGTGAATTGCCCTACTCTGAAATGACCGCACAATCACTTAAGCAATCTCGTCATCATCAGTGGGACTACCAACCCATCACTCAGAAACGAACTGACTTACCAAGCTGGGTGGATTTGGGGTTACAAAAAGCCTGCGCGGAATCGCCGAGCGAGCGTCATCAAGTGTTGGGGGATTTTGTAGCAGACCTTTACACACCAAACCAAAGCTTGGTGAAAAGCAAAGCCAAGCAACCTTTGATAAACCGAAACCCAATCCAGTTTTGGAAGGTGTTGGCCTTGTTACTCGGCATTATTGCCATTGTAGAGTTTGGCTTATTGCTTAGTTCTAACTAAACCTTAAGTTCAAACTGACCACGGGAGTCATACTCACCTTGAAGCTCTAGCTAACCTCGAAGCTCTAGTTAAACCTCAGAGATCAAGCTAACCGCGTTTAACCTCGTTTTACTAAGCTTCTTGGCACTAACTCAATGCCAGCTTGATAGCGTTTAGCTGATGCGTTCAAAGCAAGTGCAAAAGCACTATCGGCAATCACTTCAAATTGCTGCGGCAGTGAATGGACTTTAAAGGGTAAGAAGTCCAATAAACGGTTATCACCAAAGGTTGCCAGTTTTACTTGATTGATCAGCTCTGGCTTTTCGACCATCACATCCAACACACCCTCTAACAAGGTGTAAGACATAGTCACAATCGCATCAGGAACTGTACCTTTAGCTATCCACTCTTCAAAAACCTCGCGTCCAGATTCTCTATCAAAGTGCTCACCATAACCCACAACCATCGGCTTATTTTCTGTTAGCCCTGTTTGTTGAGTATGTGCTTTGTTTGCGGCTTCAAAGCCCAAGTGACGTTCACGCGAAATGTTCAGATCAGGCAGTGCGCCGATTAAACCAACACTATGGATGCTGTCATCAAGAATCGAATGGGTCAATTCAAACGCGGCTTCAAAATCTTCACTGAGTACGCAAGCAAAGTGCTCATCATCTAACGGACGGTCAATTGCGATCACTGGCGTTCCTGAGTTTTGCAACTTTAAGTAGAACTCGTTGGCGTCAGGCATTGAGCTCGCAACCAGCAAGGCATCAATACGACGACTTACCAAAGCTTCAGCCACTTTTCGTTCGGTTTCAGCATCATCATCAGAACAACCAATCAATATCTGGTAGCCCACTTTACGGGAGTTCTGCTCTATCAATTTAGCTAAACGCGCGTAACTGCTGTTTTCCAGATCCGGAATAATCAAACCAAATGAACGGCTATTACCAGCGCGCAACGACGAAGCGGCGTGGTCTGGACGGTAATTATACTCTTCTACAACCGCCATGACTTTCTGTTGAGTCTTTTCACTGATTCTGTATTTCTGCGCCTTGCCGTTGATGACATAACTGGCTGTGGTTTTCGATACTCCAGCCAACTTAGCGATTTCATCAAGTGTCATATGAGTGACCTGTATTTTGTGCGTAGGATCATATAACGAATGATCTGATCCCTGGATTAGTTGAATTATATGCTGAATCGATTCAGTATAAAAGCTGAAAGGATTCAGCAAAATCTGAAAAGTGACTTCAATCATCCTTTTGAATGAATTGAGCGTCATTTGTTGTTAATAAGCTTTCGTTATTTAGCTTTTCGTTATCCACGAATCAGACCGAATTAACGACACGCAGCAAAACTATTTTGAAAATCGAAATTGGCTTTGCTGAATTTTTTTACACTGAATGCTGAACCGATTCAGCACGAGTAACACAAAGAGCAAAGCAAAGAGTAAAATTCACTAATTCTTGCTCTAGTTGGAATCGTAGCGATACACAAATTCTCAAGCGATACGCTAAAGAGGCACCATGCTTAAATTATCAAAATCTGACATCACTCTAGGCCAAACGGCCAATGATAAGTTCCAAGCAATCCAAAATATTGCAGGCGACCTAACAGCCAAAGGCTTAGTTGACTCTGGCTACGTTGAAGGAATGCTGAACCGTGAAAACCAGAACTCTACGTTCCTTGGCAACGGTATCGCGATTCCTCATGGAACGACTGACACTCGTGGCCTAGTGAAAGAGACAGGCGTTGCGGTACACCACTTCCCTGAAGGCATTGATTGGGCAGACGGCAACCGTGTTTACGTTGCGATTGGTATTGCCGCTAAATCTGATGAGCACTTAGGCATTCTTAAGCAACTGACCAAAGTGCTAGCGGCAGACGGTGTTGAAGAGAAATTAAAGCAAGCAAAATCAGAAGACGAAATCATCGCCCTACTTAATGGCGAAGTTCAGCTAGAAGCAGACCTAGACGCTTCTTTAGTTCAGCTGCTGTTCCCTGCAAGCGACATGATTCAAATGTCGGCAGTTGCGGGTGGCCTACTTAAGAACACAGGTTGTACAGACAATGCATTCGTTGCTGACTTAGTAACAAAAACACCGGCTCACCTAGGCCAAGGCTTGTGGTTGTTGGGCAGTGATAAAGGCGTAACTCGCACTGGCGTATCTTTCGTTTCAACAGCGAACGATTGCGAATACGAAGGCACACCAGTTAAAGCATTGGTGGCAT
The DNA here is from genome assembly GCF_900382755.1 of Vibrio sp. Evd11. NCBI lineage: Bacteria > Pseudomonadati > Pseudomonadota > Gammaproteobacteria > Vibrionales > Vibrionaceae > Vibrio > Vibrio sp. Evd11. Next base: position 43,815 of record NZ_OSDX01000026.1, on the reverse strand, counting down.
TTGCTGCTTGTAACAGCGCTCACCAATCTATTCTGGCAAACCTAAGCAAGATGGTTTTCGAAGGTAAACAGCAACAACTGTTAACCGCTGACGCAGCACAAGTGATTGGCCTTCTAAAAGGTGAAGCGGTTTCTACAGCTTCTCAAGACGACGACAACTGCGCGGTATTCAAAATCAAAAATGCACACGGCCTACACGCTCGTCCGGGCGCAATGCTAGTCGCTGAAGCGAAGAAGTTCGAATCAACTATCCGCGTATCAAACCTAGATGGCGATGGAAAAGAAGTGAACGCGAAGAGCTTGATGAAAGTAATCGCGCTTGGCGTTAAACACGGCCATCAGCTTCAGTTTGTTGCTGAAGGTGAAGATGCAGCTCAAGCACTTGAGTCTATTGGCAAAGCTATCGCTTCTGGCCTTGGCGAAGGTTAGGAAATCGATATGTCTGATAAACAAATCAAAGCCGTTACCGTAACCCTAAACCCTGCTCTGGATCTGACAGGTAGCATCGATGTGCTAAACGTAGGTTCTGTTAGCTTGGTGAACAAAAGCTCACTGCATGCAGCGGGTAAAGGCGTAAACGTAGCAAAAGTACTTTCAGAGCTTGGCGCTAAAGTCACCGTAACAGGTTTCCTTGGTCGCAATAACGAAGAACCGTTCTGCCAACTGTTCGAACAGATGGGCGCAACTGACCGCTTTATTCGTGTCGACGGCGCAACTCGCATCAACGTGAAGTTAGTAGAAGAAAGTGGTCAAGTTAGCGACATCAACTTCCCTGGCGTAGCGGTAACACCGATTGCCATCGAGCAGTTTGAGCGCACTCTATTCGGGTTAGCTGAAGACCACGAATATTTCGTGATTGCAGGCAGCTTACCTCAGGGCATTTCACCTATGTTATGCGCATCGTGGATTCAGAAACTTCACGATATGGGCAAGAAAGTGTTATTCGACAGCAGCCGTGATGCACTTAAAGCGGGACTCGATGCACAACCATGGCTGATCAAGCCAAACGATGAAGAGCTATCTCAGTTATTCAACGCCGAACTAACTACACGCGACCAATGCCAACACGCAGGCCAAGCCCTAAGTGAAAAAGGCATCGATAACATCGTTGTGTCACTTGGTGCTGAAGGTGTGATGTGGCTTAACCAAGGTGAGTGGTTACACGCTCAACCTCCGCGCATGCAAGTAGTAAGCACGGTAGGTGCAGGTGACACCTTAGTTGCTGGCCTATGTTGGGGTCACATGCAACAGATGCCAAAACCAGAACTTATTCAATTCGCAACCGCCCTATCTGCTCTAGCAGTTTCACAGGTAGGCGTGGGTTTAACCAGCCAACAAGAGCTGGATTCAGTAAGACAAAATATCCAATTACAGGCGCTTAGTGCTCCAACTAGTCAGTTAGACACAAGTAAATAGGACAAAGGGATTATTATGAATATTACCATTATCACAGCTTGCCCTAGTGGCGTAGCAAACAGCATCATCGCCGCAGGCTTGTTAGAGCAAGCGACAAAAGCACTGGGTTGGAACGCCGCTATTGAATGTCAATCAAGCGTGCTACCAGACTCAACCGTATCGCAAGACACTATCGACAGCAGCGACGTTGTGGTTATCGCAGCCAACACGAACGTTGATAAAGCGCGCTTTGTCGGTAAGAAAGTGTACCAAGCGGCTATCTCTGAATGCACTGCGGATGCAAAAGCATTTCTAGAGAAAGCGGTAGCAGAAGCAACAGTACTGGACGCTTCTCAAATTGAAGAATCTATCCAAGTTACTGGTACTTCTCCAAACTCTTCTACAACAGCAAGCACAGGCAGCAAGAAGATCGTAGCGATTACGGCTTGCCCAACTGGCGTTGCACATACCTTTATGGCAGCTGAAGCGCTTGAAGCAGAAGGCAAACGCCTAGGTCACCAAATTAAAGTGGAAACGCGCGGCTCTGTAGGTGCGAAAAACCAACTGACTGACCAAGAAATCGCAGACGCTGATCTTGTTATCATCGCTGCCGACATCGACGTTCCTCTTGATCGTTTTAACGGCAAAGCGCTATACAAAACCACAACAGGTCCTGCTTTGAAGAAAACAAAGCAAGAGATGGAAAAAGCATTCGCTGAAGCTAAGCCATACCAGCACACAGCGTCTTCAAATTCAGCGCCTGCTGATGAGAAGAAAGGTGTGTACAAGCACCTAATGACAGGTGTATCTCACATGCTTCCTGTGGTTGTTGCGGGTGGTTTGATCATCGCACTGTCTTTCGTATTCGGTATCGAAGCGTTCAAAGAAGAAGGCACATTAGCAGCAGCATTGATGACTATCGGTGGTGGTTCTGCATTCGCACTGATGATTCCTGTTCTTGCTGGTTTCATTGCATTCTCTATTGCTGACCGTCCGGGTCTGGCTCCAGGTCTAATCGGCGGTATGTTGGCTAGTTCAACAGGCGCAGGTTTCCTAGGTGGTATCGCAGCGGGTTTCATTGCGGGTTACGCAGCAAAATTCATTGCCGACAAGGTTCAACTTCCACAATCCATGGAAGCCCTCAAACCGATTCTGATCATTCCGTTTATCGCGAGTTTGTTCACTGGTTTGGTCATGATTTACATCGTTGGTGGTCCAGTTTCAGGCGTGATGAGCGCAATGACAGACTTCCTAAACAACATGGGAACGTCTAATGCGATTCTTCTGGGTGTGATTCTAGGCGCAATGATGTGTTTCGACCTTGGTGGTCCAGTAAACAAAGCGGCTTACACATTCGGTGTTGGTCTATTGGCTTCACAAACTTACGCACCAATGGCAGCAATCATGGCAGCAGGTATGGTTCCGGCTCTAGGTATGGGCCTTGCAACTTTCCTAGTGAAAGACAAGTTTGAAGCAGGCGAGCGCGAAGCAGGTAAAGCATCATTCGTTCTTGGACTATGTTTCATCTCTGAAGGTGCAATCCCATTCGCAGCGAAAGACCCAATGCGTGTTATCCCAGCATGTATGGCAGGTGGCGCACTAACGGGCGCTCTATCAATGATGTTTGGTGCTCAACTAATGGCTCCACACGGCGGCTTGTTCGTACTGCTAATTCCGGGCGCTATCTCTCCAGTTCTTATGTACCTAGTGGCGATTGCAGCAGGTACAGCGGTAACAGGTTTTGGTTACGCAGCTCTTAAAAAGATGAGCAGCGATAAAGTAACAGCAGAGGCTTAATCCCCCGACTCTGTTTAACGGCTAAACCCGTCGAACAGAGGCTCTGATAACCAGCTCCTTGGTAAAACAGCTCCTTGAAACAGAATAAAGGCTCCTCATTTGAGGAGCCTTTTTATTATTCGCTGTCTTGCGTGGTTAAAATGGGTAACTGAAAAGAGAACGTCACGCCTTCGACATCATCCGTATCAATCTGACGAATCATCTCTACCAAATAACCTTGCACATCTAACTTCAAACCTTGTTGTTCAACCGCCTTAAACAGAGCTTCTAACGCAGTGCTGTAAGCCACATCCGAAACCAGATAAACGTCGCTGCATAAGTAGTAGCCTTCAGGAATGGTCATATCGTAACGATCTTTCGCGACTTGCCAATTTCCAATTTCAGCGTCGATGTCGTCCCACTTATTATTCATTTGCTTGATCGGCGTGGTGCCCATCAAATGCGTCGATTTCTGACCATAGATTTCAAATACCGTGTCCCAATCAGGATCTTCCAACTTAAGCTTTTGCATACCGCGTTCTGGATACCAAACCAACTCGATCGGCATAGACTTAACTAGCTCTTTTTCCATCGAAGACTGCACACCTGGATGTGCCAATTTCTGGATGAAGTCTGCCGTTTCCTTAGGTGTCGCGTTATAACCCATTTCTCGAATATGTTTTGCAGTAACACCAAGCTCGCGCTTAAGCGCCTTACCTAATGACTGCGACGAGGAGTAGCCACAATACTGAGCAATTTCAATCACGCTCCACGGCTCATCATTGATCAACAAACCCACCGCGATTTGTAATCGAACACGACTCAGGTACTGACCCGGAGTTTCGTTAAACAGCTCGGTAAACTGACGATGAAAATGGTAGGGCGAAATCGCGCTCTCCGTTGCTATCTCCTCCCACGTCCGACGCTCACCCCACTCTTCATGCATCAAGGTTAATGCATGCGTAAAGCGTTTTTGAAGGTGCTCTGGCAAAGATTCAATCAATGTAATCTCAGGCACCAGCTTAAAAGCTGGCTCTAAATGCAAAGCAGGTTTGTTGTCTTGGGTCTCAGGTACATTGGCTTTAGTCATACTGTCAGCTAGCTTCGCCGAACTGGACAGCTTTATTAAACTGGGCAGCTTGGCTTCACTATCGTCTTTGTCCTTTATAAAATCAATCACGAGCGATCCAAAGTGAGTTCTTCTAATGAATCTTGCTCGCCCAGTTCTTTTTCAATTCGATTTTCAACTAGCGGCGGCTTGCGGCAAAACAAACCAAGCAGCACCGGAATCAAAATCAGAGTTACCGCAGTGGCAAACAACTCACCAAACACCAAAGATACTGCTGCTGGTTTCAAGTATTGCGCCTGTTCTGCGGTTTCGCTTAGCAATGGCAACAATCCACACACCGTTGTAATGGTGGTCAAGAAAATCGCTCTCAAGCGGCCAGTACCCGCAATAACTAGCGCTTGCTGTAACGGCACACCTTGACGATATTCACTATTAAAGCGCGTGATCAACACTAGCGAGTCGTTAATCACGATGCCCGTCATGGCCATCATGCCGAACATCGAAAGAATGCTGATGGGTAAATCCATCAAGTAATGACCAAAAATCGCGCCTGCGAATCCAAACGGTATCACTGCCATGATGATCATCGGCTGCCAATAGGACTTCAAGGGCACCGCCAACAAGATGTAGATCATCAGCAACGTCAGAATCATTGCTGATTTGAAGCCATCCGACACCTCCCCTATCTCTTCAAACTCACCGCCTGCTTTAATGGTTACACTTGGATATTGTAGGTGCAGAGACTCAATCGTATCTTCAAGTTGCTCACGTATTTTCTCTGGTGATTGCAGGTCTCGGTTCTGCTTCCAATACAGGTTGATCACTTGCTCTCGGTCACGGCGGTAAACCACTTGCGGTTCTTGCTCATGACGAAACTCAGCAATATCCCCCATCATCACACTTCCGCCATTAGGTAACATGACAAGTGCCAGTTGTAGCTGAGCTAAGGTTCTGCGCTCCTCTCTTGGATATTGCAGAAGCACCTTGGTCTCTTGTCCATTTTCTAACAGGCGATGGACTTCTCTTTCGCCAAACGCTTCGCCTGCTAACTGAGCCAGTTTCGCTTGAGTTAACCCTAACTGCTGACCATATTGATTCAATACCAAACGAACTTGCGGCAAACCATCCTGACCGTCGTCGTAGACATCCGATACGCCTTTCAACGAAGCCAAAGTATCCGCTAGCTCCTCGCTAACTAGAGAAGCAAGCTCACGATCATTGGAAGAGATCGTTAAGAATGTTCCACCAGCAGGATCCTCTGCCGCACTGAATTTAACCGAATAAGCGCCTTCGATTTGCCCTGTGTTTTCTCTCCATCGCTTCAACAATAAATTACCCGGCAATGAGCTTAAGGATTCGTTGGTGAGCTCGGCTGTAACTTCGATTTCGCCATAGCCATCAGACCAAGCAAGCAGGTTCACAACAGGCTTTTCCTGTAATGGGTAATCGTCCATCAAGCCTTTTTCTACTTGCGTTATCGCCTGCTCAACTTGCAACAAGGCTTGGCGCTGTAAAGGCAACGGCGCGCCATCTTCCAGTTCAATAACCGCGGTGATGTAACGCCCCGGAATTTCAGGAAACAGCGCACTTCGAATCGTACCGTTAGACCACATGCCATAAGCCAATGAGATAACCGCCACAAACCCAAGCAAGGACGCGACTTTGTAGCCAAGTGCAAACTCCAATACTGGCTTGTAGATGTTGAAATTAAACCACTGTAATCCGCCTTGAGCAGCATTCTGAACCTTGGCGAACAAACCCGTTGATGGTTTTTTCACAGAAAGCTGAGCCAAGTGTGACGGCAAAATAAATTTGCTTTCAATAAGCGAGAATATCAGCGCAAAGATTACCACAGCTGAAAACCCAGCCAATACTTTGGCTAGCTCGTTATTAATCCATAACATTGGAGAAAACGCTGCGATGGTTGTCAGCACACCAAACACGGTAGCCACTGATACTGAGTTAACGCCCTGCCAAGCGGCTATCTTTCCGTTTATATCAGAGGGACCGTTTACCTTTGAGAAACTATTTATGCTTGGATTCCCGGAGCTACTGCCGTTCCCCGTCCGTTTTTCATGTATTGCTTCACCTACAACAACCGCATCGTCCACCAGCACACCGAGTACCAAAATAAAACCAAACAAGGTGATATCGTTGATGCTGTAGTTGAACAACTGCATTGCTGCCAAGGTTCCAGTCAGCGCAATTGGAATACCCATTGCAACCCAAAACGCGAGCCTAATTTCAAGAAAGATTCCTAGTAGAACCACAACTATCAACAGGCCTTGCCATGCGTTTTCACTCAAACGAAATAGCTGCTCTTCAATGTAAGGTGCCATGTCGGCCATCGTATTCAGCTTTATATCCGACGGTAAAATTGCACGTTGTGCGTCAAGCGTTTCACTGATAGCTTCACTGACTTTGAGCAGGTTATCGCTTTGGCTAGTACTGACCAATAAGGCGATGGCGTTAGAGCCGTTGTTACGCACGATAGAACCACTGTATTGGTAGCCACGACTTAACTTGGCGATATCACCCAACAGTATTTTTCCGTTGCTTCCTGAAATCACAACAAGCTGGTTCAACTTCTGTAGATCATCGGCGTAACCGTCACCACGAATCACCATTCGACCTTTGTCACTGATCAGTTCACCGCTACGAGTCTCAAGCGAACGCTGCTCAACGAGCTCTGCGAGGTCTTCTAAGCTCAACTCTAACGCTTTCAGTTGGTCAGGATCGGGCTCGATAACCAGTTGAGATGTGCGAGTTCCCCAATTTGATACCTTCGAGATACGCGGATTCTTCTTCAGTGCTTGTTCAAGTTGCTTAGCGATAGGTTGCAGTTCGTCATCGGTTCTTGGCCCCGAGACCACCACAAACGCCGCTAAATTAGTAAATTCGTTACGAACAACTTGTGGCCTGTCCGCTTGTACGGGAAAACCATTAATCGCGTTGACTTGATTGCGAATGTCGTCCAGAAGCTTGTCTAAATCTGTACTGCTGGTTTTACGAACCATGACCTGAGAAATCCCAGCACTCGACTGACTGGTGATCTGTTTGATGCCTGCAATACCACTGATTGACTCTTCGATTCGCTGCGTAACACTCTCATCGATCTGTTGCGCCGTGCCGCCAGGGTAAGTAACGCTGATACTGATGGAAGAGGGTGCAATTTGTGGAAACGACTCGACACGTAATTGTCCGAACGCAAGCACACCACTGATCACGATCGCCATCATCAACAAATTGGCAGCAACAGGGTTATTGATAAACCATTTGGTCATCCAGCTCATTGGTTTTCCTCCTCGATCTGTTCATCATCAGATTGGCTCGCGATCATGGATTCTGAACGATCATCTTGATAAAAGTTAGGCGCTACTTGCTTACCAATTAACATCGAAGAAAGCGGATATTGCACCACTCTGCGAACCTGTTCGCTTTGCTGATTAAACCGAATATCAAGCACCTGATTACCTTGCCCAATCAAGGATACCGACTCTTTACGTAGACAATCATTGCTGTCTAACGTCCACACATATCCGTCTCGTGTCATCGCACTTAAAGGTACACTGACTACGTTATCCTTCAGCCCTAGGTTAACCACGGCTTGGACCTGCTGATTTGGAAACAATCTTGGCTTACTTTGATAAGGCGCCTCAACCGAAAGCACAACTTGTCTTTGACGGGTGACCGAGTCAACTTGCGGAGACACATAACGCGCCTTAGCGGGCCACTGATTCCCAGAACGACTCACTACTGTGATACTCGGTTCAGTCAGAGCGGCTTGAACTTGTTGCCAATGCATTTCAGAAATCGGCAACTTGATATCAATCGAATCACTGGCAGCCAATTCAAAGGTCACTTGCCCCGCCTCTATCCACTCTCTTGGGCTAATATGGCGTTTCATGATCACCGCATCAAAAGGCGCGGTAATCACTGATTCCTCCAACAATTTCTGTGCGCTCAGGTAAGCCTGCTTTGCTTGTTTTAGATTAGCTTTCGCTGCAAGTAATTGAGGCTCTCTGCGAGCAAAAGACGAACTCGTTTTCGGGTTCAGCATTTTTAACGCGACCGTTTGCTCATGCTTAGCCTGCTTCAACTCCAATTCAGCTTGTTTCAATGAGCTCAACGCCTGAGCCAAGTTCGCATCAACTGCGCTAGTATCTAACCTTGCTAACACATCGCCTTTGTTAACCAAATTCCCCGGTTCAACGCTTTCATCTAGCCATTTCAGCTGTGCGCTACTGGACGCTTTCAACTGCACAGGCCAACGAGCAGCAGTTACACCTAATACAGTTAATGTCGATTGATGCTGTGATGGTGTCACCTCTAACACTGAAACTGGGGCAAGGACGGCTTCTTTCTTCACTGACTGGGTAGCTTCAGGTTCCAATTCATCAACGACAACCAACGCGATAAAGATGGCTGCACAGCCGACTAATACAGAAAGTGGCTTTTTAAATTTCATGAGGTATCTCCTTGGTAACCTGTTGAATGGAGGTGTGATTAAGGCGCTGACTGATTTCAGTAAGGCGAGAAAGGGTTTGCAGCGTAATTGGTAGCATCACTGCTGTTTCAACAAACTCAAGTGAATAGGTAACGATGGAGAACACTTGCCCCGCAGTCGGTTCGATAAGCTGACTCACCATCCATAAATTGCCGATGACCGCGCCAAACAAAACGATAAAAATCAGCCCATAGACAACAGCTTCGGTATCAGACAGTTTGATTTCACACTGTTTTAAGCGCTCAAAATGCCAACGAAGTGCAGATAAACGAACACCGCTCAGCAATTTCACCTGCTGTTCAACTTGATCGTTAAATTGGCCGTTAAGCCGAGTAAAGGTTCGGTGGAACACACCATAAATCGCGAGCATCGACAATCCCGCAAACAACATGCAAAGCGCCAATGAGAAGTGAAACGTTGAAAGGATAACCACCGTCGCGACCAGCTGAACTATCGCCGTCATCAAAGTAGGCAAATCATCTTCTAGGAAATCAACCAACTCACGAGACATGGTTAGCCGCGCATCTTTGGTCGAAATCGATAAACCGCGCAGGTTGCGCTCGACAAGGTTTGCCAGTTTTACGCGAATAGCACCATACACACGGGTATCGTAAAAACGACGAACGACACTGATGATCACCAGTACAAAAAGAATCAGTGCCAACATCATCAAAGGCTGAAAGCTTTGGTTTAGCACTCCGTCGATGGCGTAACCAATAAACAGCGGCAGCAGAATAAGCATCACGTTTTCAGCCAATACCATTAACCAAGTCGCGGCGACCTTTAATGGATTAAGCCGAATAATCGTCAGCAGTGAGATGGGATATTTGAATAGCATTATTGAGCCCATAAATGAATATGGCGCCAGTATTACCAATCCGAGATGGAAAAAAGTGTCCCAAATTGCTGTATTAACAAATTAGACGACAGACTCGCTTAGTAACTAGATCGGTTACCTTTTGTTTACCTCATCTCCTTTACTGTCCTTGATAAGAAAAATGAACAACAAGGAAAGAGCATGAAATTATTCGCTTCACTACTCACGACCATCGGTATTACTGGTGCTGTCTGGGGGCTATTACATATTCAGCCTGCGATTGCGGATGCATCGACAGCGCAGCCAATCGCTGAGTTATCAACGAACAAGTCATCAATCGACAAACAGCCAAAAAACAAGTCCGTAGAGGTCAAACAACAGGCGACTGCAAACACGACTTACCTGCAAGGTTTGAGTAAGACGATTCCTTTAGACGACGTGCCAGACCTATGGGTCGATTTCTACCAAAACCTAGAAGCAAATGATGAGGAGATCGCACAACAACAAGTCATCGTGATCTATCAAGACATCAGCTTAGATTTCAGCGAAGCAACAATCACGATTGGCTTCCCGATTCAGCAATCAAAATTAAATAAAAACAAACCCTTAATTAAGATTCCAAGCAAAGCCAAAGGCACCCTTCTGCTAGGTAAAGGCGAACATACTGAACAGGAACTAGCACAAGCTTGGGAAGGTATCGCGATTTTAAAAGAAGTGGATATGGTTATAGAACATCACCAGCTGAATCAGCATGGGTTGCCAGATTCTAGTGAGTTATACGTCTATTATAAGAACAACCAGTAAAGGATTTAGTTATGGATTTCACTATGGATAGCATTGGGAATTTTCTCTCTCAAACATTCACAGAAACGAGCATCATCCTAACCGAAACTTGGGTAGATGATAATTTTCTGTTGCTTGCTCTGGCTCTGTTTATCTTTGAGCTTATCCGCTATGCCTTTAAGAAAAAGCTCAGCTGGAATATGTTGGGAGACAGCGCGACTAACTTAGTCACTTTGTTCTTCTTGTTGGTGACCCTTTTCTTTGTCGGGTTAGCCTATGTGGGCACGTTTGTTTACGCCTACGAGAATTTCAGCCTAACTCAGCTACCGATATCTGGTTGGACAATTCTGGGTTGCTTGATCTTGGCCGATCTCGCGTATTACTGGGAACACAGATTCTTGCACAGTAATGGTTTAGCTTGGGGAACTCACTCTGTTCACCATAGCTCGCCTTACTTTAATATCTCTGTCGCTTACCGATTCGGGCCTTTGGATTGGTTCTTCCCTTTCTTCTTCCACTTGCCGCTAATTCTGCTCGGCTTTAACCCGTTTGTCGTGCTGATGTGTGAAACCTTTGTGCAGCTTTATCAAACACTGCTGCACACTGAAACCGTTAAACGACTACCTCGCCCTGTTGAAGCCGTGTTTAATACACCTTCACATCACCGAGTGCATCACGCGACCAACAAGCAGTATCTTGATAAGAACTACGCTGGGATCTTTATCATTTGGGATCGTATGTTCGGCACCTTCGCCAAAGAAGAGGAAGAAGTCAGATATGGCGTGTTCCCGAGAATCAACTCTGTGAACCCATTTAAGGTATATTTCCACGGCTACGTTAAACTGTGCCAACAGTTATGGCACGCGCCAACTTGGAACTACCGACTACAACTTCTTATTCAGCCGCCTATCTGGGCTTGGAAAAGAGAACGAGAAACAAAGTAAGGACACTTATGAGCATTAACGCCCTGTTGATTGAAGACGACAGCGACTTAGCAGAAGCCATTGCAGACTATATGGAACTCGACGGTTTCGAATTCGATTTTGCCTACAATGGCAGTGCAGGACTCAACCTTGCGTTAGAGGGGCGTTATGACATCATTTTGACGGACATCAACATGCCGAAAATGGACGGGCTTGATGTCTGCCAATCACTTCGCCAACAAGGTGTCACGACACCGATCCTAATGTTGACCGCAAGAGACACGCTACAAGACAAGATCGCGGGGTTCGAGGTCGGTTCGGATGACTATCTAGTGAAGCCTTTTGCGATGGAAGAGCTGAAAGTACGGCTGATGGCGCTGATACGTCGCTCTCAAGGTTCGGTGACATCGCTGTCTGTGGCAGATCTCAAACTGGACTTAGACAAGCACCAAGCCCTTAGAGACGGCAAGCTATTGAAGCTCTCGCCAGTATGTTGGCGAATGCTTGTGATGTTAGTGCGAAACAGCCCTAACGTGGTGAGCAAAGCCAAGCTTGAAGAAGCATGGGAAGACGAAATGCCAAGCTCTGACAGCGTGAAAGCACACCTGTTTAAGCTTCGACAAGTGGTTGATGCGCCCTTTGACTCAAAACTAATTCACACGGTTCATGGTATTGGTGTGGTCTTGCATGAGGAGCCATCATGAAACACGCGAACATGAATCGAGTCAGTATTAAGCGCGACATCTACTTCTATTTATTTGGCATCGTCGTGCTACTGACGGCCATCTACAGTTTGATGGTGTCACAGAGCTACCATATTGGCCTTAATGAATCGGCAAAATATGGATTCTTGTATGAATTGGAAGTCGCAGAGCAGCAATACATCGAAACAGGGCAACTGCCAGACTACCAAAACCCGACATTTCAAGCCTTTCTAAGCTATTCTGAGCTGCCTGTTAAGTTTCAACAAACCTTTGATTGGAAAGCGTTTGATAACGATGCGATTTATGAACACTACGAGCAATCACCTAACAATGATTCAGGCCAATACCTCTATGCCGCTAAACATCAAATTTCCGGTAAAGACGAAGCTTTGTATATTATTTCTGAGTACGATGAAGCCATCTACTTGAATCTATTCGAGCTGAACCCACCTGATTCCGTCAACCAAATTAACAATGCCTTCATTGCCATCGGCCTCCTATTGCTCTTGGTGTTCTTGATCATTCGCCTTCTGATATATCGAGTTACTAAACCGATTATTACGCTATCAAAATGGTCTGAATCTCTGGATGTGGGCAACACTGAAGGGCTGACTCAGTTTCGATACAAAGAAATCGACCAGTTGGCTTCGCAGCTTGTTAAGAGCGTACAAGGTGAGCGTCAGGCCAATGAGCGTGAGAGCTTTTTCTTAAGAGCTGCTAGCCACGAGTTAAGAACACCGATTGCCACTATTTCAGCCAGTGGCGATATGCTGGTGCGGTTATCTGAAACTATCCCTAACAGTGGTCAACGAGCGGTAGCGCGAATCCAACGCTCAGCCACCAACATGAAAGCCTTGGTAACAACGCTGCTGTGGATGAGTCGCAATAGCGAAATGGAAACCAACTATGAGCAAATCAACCTGGCTCCCCTGCTCAATAACATTATCGAAAGCCAACGTTACCTTCTCAAAAACAAAGAAGTAGAAATCCACACCAAGGTCGGTCAAGGCGAACACTCCCTTCCCCGCGAGTTAACTGAGGTTGTGCTCACCAACTTAGTCCGAAATGCATTCCAACATGGTGGCAACGGAGATATATGTATCACACTGACAGAACATCAGTTTGAGCTGACCAACCGTTTGGAAGATGAAAACCTAACAAACGACTCAGAACAGCAAACCTCTTTTGGTATCGGCCTAGAGCTCATTGATCGCGTTTGTCAGAACCAAGGTTGGCAGTTTACTCATGAAACTCACAACAATGAGTTCAACGTTAAGGTAATTCTGTAGATGCTTAATTGATGGTGACCAAAAGTTTACCCTTGCTTGGTTATGCTAATCGTACAATCTAGTTAGGAGTAATGTTATGGGCACTTGGATTCTAGAAACACTATTGTGGGCTGTGGTAACCGTGGCGGTTTGTGTCGCGATTTGGGGTCTTTACTTACCTAATATATTAATCGCATTAGGCGTGTCGGTAGCGGTATCGCTGTTACTGGGGAATAGCTGGAGAAGCTAGAATTTCGGCAAGAAGACGATGAGCAAAACGAGCTGTGCGCTGACACACCCGACAGCACCTAAGTTACTAAGTTACTAAGTTACTAAGTTAGATTGTTAGGTACTCACTGTCGGGCGCAGAGTTGAATTAGCTAGTCAGCGTATCTTCGAATACACCGAGCTCACGACCAAGCCAAGTCGCACGTACTGTGTGGTCTAGCGTTTCTTCACCGCCCGTTACTGGGTGAATAAGCACCGACATATCGCCGCGCTCTTGATCCAACCACTCAACAATGCCCGACTCTTTATTCGCAAAGTGAATCTCAAACATTGGCATTTTATGTGGCCCAACCAAACGCTGTATTAATGGGAAAGTCTCTAACACATCTTTACGTTCTGAGAGGATTTTCTGACGCAGTGTTTCTGCCTGCTCTGCAAAGCGCAGAGGGAAATAGATATGACCGTGGTACATGGCACCATCCTTTAGAATTATGATGTCGCAAGTTTATACCTAAACCGCCTTTAATAGCTAAGTCTTAATAGATGAACTTGATTGGTGAGGGGCGATAAGAGAGAAAAACTAGAGTCTGTTATTCGAAGTAATCAAAAACAGACTCTAGTTATGTACAGCGAGTTAGTTTTGAAGCGACTAAGGCTTAAGCTTTAAAACACGATCAATGTCTTCCGCGGAATGGCGCTCTGGTACTTGCTCCCACTCTTCGCCAAATGAACGGTTCACTACTCGGCCACGCTGAAAACCTTCACGAGCTTCAAGTTGCTTCGCCCAACGAACGACGTTGGTGTAAGACTCAACCTGTAGGAACTCGGCTGCATCGTAAATTTTGCCTAGCACAAGGTTGCCATACCAAGGCCAAATCGCGATATCTGCAATGCTTAGCTCTTCGCCCGCCACAAAAGTGCTATTTGCAAGTTGCTTGTCTAGCACGTCTAGTTGACGCTTCGCTTCCATCGCAAAGCGGTTAATTGGGTACTCTTGCTTTTCATCAGCGTAAGAGTAAAAGTGGCCAAAACCACCACCCAAGAATGGTGCTGAACCTTGAGCCCAGAACAACCAGTTAATGGTTTGTGTTCTCGCTGCCCCTTCTTTTGGTAAGAAGTGACCAAATTTTTCAGCTAAGTGCATCAAGATAGATGCCGATTCGAAAACATTCACGTCTTCAGCACCAGACTTATCAACGAGTGCCGGTATTTTGGAATTTGGATTCACTCCAACAAAACCAGAAGAGAACTGTTCAGCTTCACCAATGTTAATCAAATACGCATCATATTCAGCTTCTTTAACACCTGCCGCTAACAACTCTTCCAGCAAGATAGTGACTTTTTGACCGTTAGGTGTACCAAGAGAATACAATTGAAAAGCATGGTCACCAACAGGAAGCTCTTTATCAAAACGAGCGCCAGATTCAGGACTATTGATATTTGCCCACTTGTTACCACCATCAGTATCGTTAACCCAAACTTTTGGCGGTGTGTATTGTTCTGACATGATATTTCCTTATTAATATAGGGTAGCTTTAACTGATATTAGGTCACGCTCCCTTGGTTAAAACCCCTAAATACAATTTCTTTTCAAACTGTTAAGCATGGCTTATTCCAGAAAGACATAACCTGCTTTATGAGAAAGCACACGTGAAAGATAAGTGCCCAATCAAACCTAAGCCACAGAACGGTTAGTACGAAACATGATTTAGTCACGACATGCCTACAGGTTAAAGAAAGCTGTGATAAAATCGGGAGATTACAATTGATAAGGATTTGGCAATGTCTTCTGATTACACTGGCTCGAGTGCAGCGTACGCTCGCCAAGAGAAAGGCTACCGTGAAAAAGCACTAAAACTGTACCCATGGGTTTGTGGTAAGTGCGCGCGTGAATTTGTTTACTCGAACTTAAGAGAGCTGACCGTTCACCACGTGGATCACGACCATACAAACAACCCTGAAGATGGCAGTAACTGGGAACTACTGTGCTTGTACTGTCACGATCATGAACACTCAAAATACACAGATCATGACCGTTACGGTGTTGATGCCAAGGCTCGTTTAGACGACCACCAATCAGCGACCCACAACCCTTTCGCCGATCTAGCGAAGTTGATGAAGAAGTAAATGATTCCTTCTTTTTAAAAGCGAGTCGTTCGAATAACAAAGAAACCCCAGTATGTCGCCATACTGGGGTTTCTTTTATCTGCCGTCATAACCAAAAATAGAAATCAGGTAGGCAGGATCAAAAAGAGCCTTCCGAAGAAAGCTCTTTTTAGAATTCTGTATTAGTACTGCAATTAAGCTGCTGCTTCCTTGCGAGACTCTTCTACTTGCTTAGCGCGTTTTTTCAAAATCAACTTATCGCGGTATGTAAACCAAACGTAAGACACAACCACTAAGAAGAACAGGTATGACAATGAGAAAATGAACGGCGATTGAATAATATCGTTCGAGATACCCCAAGAAACACCGACAACCGTCACTGCAATTTTCGCGAAAAAGCCACACATCAATAGCATTAAAGCCAACTGTGGGAAACGCGTACTGCGGAAAGCTAACCAATAGCAACTACCTACTGCCAATGCAGCAATATAGAAGCCAAACAAGAAAGAGTGGATATGGTCAGCTGCCGCTAAACCACCAGAAATTGACATCAATAGAATTAAAAACAGTTTCATAATACTCGCCTCGCCATAAGTTGGAAACGCATCCTTTCAAATTTGGAATCTCAGTTTGCGTACTATTTTCCCACTTTTTCTCAACAACACAACCCCTCTAATCGAACAAAATGTAAGCAAAGGTACTACCAAAAACCAACCGTAACAACTGGTTAACATTTTGTTTTTAATAAAACTCCGTTACTCCTTGTCTCATATGGACAAAGCGGTATTTTGATTTATTTTGTTACACAAAATTAACCTTAGAAAATATTTAAAATAATTCGTAACTCTGTGATATCCGCACGGAATACGTGGCCATTCAGAAATACTTATCGAAGAACCCCTTAAAAAATAAGCCCGTCATGCGAAAAAGAACAAAATAGAAAGGTATTAAACACAATTGCAAAACCAATAAAAAACAACCCATTAACAAGTTTGAGTTTATTTACCAAAAATGGAAAAAGAGATTCCAATCACATTTTTATTGGTTATAATCCGCGCTCTTTTGCGCTGTCTGTTGATAAACGCAAACTAATTTTGAAGAAACAATCACAATAACCCGTCTTTAGTTAAGTGGCTCACCACTGACCAACGACAAAACTGAGAATAAAAATGAGCAAGATTGATAAAGCATCACGTATCCTGCTAGCAGGCTTCTGTATCAACCTTTGTCTTGGCATCCTGTATGCTTGGAGTGTATTTAACAAGGCGCTAGTGACTGAAGCTGGTTGGAGTGCTGCTGAAGCATCTTCACCTTACGCTATTGCAACTATCACATTCTCTGTTTGTCTTCTTGTTGCAGGCATCCTTCAAGACCGTATGGGCCCACGTAAGATCCTTATTCTTGGTACAGCGCTTACTGGCCTAGGTATGATTGCTTCTGGTTTCGCTACGACTCCTATGATGCTAAACCTAACGTTTGGCGTGATGACAGGTGCTGGTATCGGCTTCGGTTACGCATGTCTTTCTCCATCAGCAATGAAATGGTTCCATTCTTCTAAGAAAGGTATGGTTAACGGTCTAATCGCTGCTGGCTTCGGTCTTGCTGCTATTTACCTAGCACCACTAACTTCTGCGCTAATCGATAGCATGGGTATCCAAACAAGCTTTATGATTCTTGGTGTTGGTGTACTTGCAATCGCAGTACCTCTAGCGGCAACGATCAACAACCCACCAGCGGATTACACGCCAGCTGAGCCTAAAGTAAAAGAAGGCCAAGCACCTAAAGCGGTTAAGAAGACTGAAGACCTAACGTGGAAAGTAATGCTGAAGACTCCTCAGTTCTACTCTCTATGGATCATGTACGCATTTGCTGCTTCTGTTGGTCTTATGATCATCGGTAACATCACTACGATTGCTAGCGTTCAAGCGAACCTACCAAACGCGGTTTACCTAGCGTCTATCCTTGCTGTATTCAACTCAGGCGGCCGTGTTGCTGCGGGTATGCTTGCAGATAAAATCGGCGGCGTACGTACTCTACTTCTAGCATTCATCCTTCAAGGCGCGAACATGGCTCTATTCGCTACGTTCAACTCTGAATTCACGCTAATCATTGGTACGGCTATCGCAGCTGTTGGTTACGGTACGCTTCTAGCAGTATTCCCAACACTAACTGCTGAATTCTACGGCCTGAAAAACTACGGTACTAACTACGGCGTGCTTTACACGGCATGGGGTATCGGTGGTGCTATCGGCGCAGCGGTTGTTGGTTACTCAATGACGAATGGCGAAGGTTACAGCCTAGCTTACACAATCTCTGCAGCTATGATGGCCGTGTGTATTGTTCTAGCAATCATCACGAAGCCAATCTCAGAAGCTAAAGTTTCTGAACTAAAAGCATCTCAAGCTTAATCGTCAGAAAAGATTGAATTTGTTACTGAAGAGCTTAACCTTAGGGTTAGGCTCTTTTTGTATCAAGCGACTAACCCATTGACGATAGAAACCACTCCTCAGCTCTCCCCTACTTATTATCTCGACAACTTTAATCGACTGATTGAACACGCTCAAACACTCTATCCCGATCTTCTGAGTGACGATGAATGCCGTTGGTTGTCGGAATACAAACGTCTTTCGGTTGCAAGCCAGTGTTTAATAGTTCGTTTGCTTTCTCGCAAGGGCTGCTGGTTTCGAAGTGATAAGCTCGACTATACTGAGATTCCAGATCTGAAAAACGCCCTGCAAGAGCTAAACGCATCGAACTTCATTACGTTAAGTCACCCAACTGAACAACATAACCTCGTCATTAGCGATCTCGAATTAGGGTTGCATCTACTGACTAAACCAGAGCTGTTCAGCGCATTCCCGTCTCTTAAGAACAATAATACAGCGAAGAAAGACGAACTCTTGGCTTTGCTCGATCACCAGCCTTTTGATCAGTTTCAAAACTTGTCGTTCGATTGTATTTACGTTGTCGAATCTGAAGTTATTGATATCTTGCTGCTACTGTTCTTTGCCAATACTTATCAAGATCTAAGCCAATTCGTTCTTAGCGATCTTGGACTCAACACCTTCGAAAACTATCCGTTAAGCAAACAGCGTCGTTTCTTCACCTCCAAAGAACAGCTCAATCAACTGCTCCAGATACGTGATATTCAACATCAATATTCTGAGGGCGACCGTAAAGACCCAGAGTTTCTTAAACTTCTTTTGCAATCGATACCCGCTGAATCGGAGCACAAGAGCATAGCCAGAAAACGATCACGTTTGATCAACGTTATTGCACGCGATCTAGAAAGGCTCAACCAAAACGACCAAGCGGTCTTTTGGTTCAAACAATCCGTACTTCCTCCGAGCAGAGAACGACTTGCGCGCATCTATGACAAGCAAGACGAGCTAAACTTAATGTGTGACATTGTCACGCAAATGAAAGCTACTCCATCGGATGTGTCAGAGTTGGAAGTCGCGATTAAGCTTGAAGATAGGCTACTACGGAAACAAGGGGACAAAATTTCACGGACCATAAAGCCGATCTGCAAAGAGATGAGACTGGAATTGGACCTCAGCCAAACGCGAGTCGAGCTTGCGGTGAAGCAGTATTTTGAGAACCAAGGTTGGGAAGTCTACTTTTCAGAGAACAGCTTTTTATGTGGGTTGTTTGGCTTAGCCTTTTGGGAAGTGATTTTCGCAGACGTTGAGGGCGCATTTATCAATCGCTACCAACATCGCCCCCTGGATCTGTACCATTCAGATTTCGTAGACAAGCGAGTTGAACAGATCCCGTCTGTGTTTCAAACCATATCCGAGCAAGGGCTAAATCAATTGCTTGATATCTACGACCAAAAACACGGTATTGCTAACCCTTTTGTTCATTGGAATCATTTTCCCAAAACACTCATAGAACACAGCATCGACTCCATTCCCAACGCCTTAATCGTCGAGCTATTCAAAGTGATATTGAGTGACCTAAAGCTATTTAGAACTGGGATGCCGGATTTGATTGCGTTCAAGGACGATGAATTTCATTGGATTGAGGTCAAAGGGCCCGGCGATAAATTGCAAGATAACCAGTGGCGATGGATCAAAGAGTTTGAGCGATTGTCTGTTCCATTCTCGGTTTGCTACGTTAATCAGTAACGCTTTACTCGCCAGTATGGCAAGCGCTTCGAAAGGTTACGTTATTCAATCCTATTAATATGTTGTCTATAAAAACGTTAGAACATGAGCATTTTCAATCATTTTCGATATAATTAGAGAAAATGCCTAATCTTTAAATACGTATGAATCTGAAAAAACTCTTCATTTTAGCTTTTGTTAGCATCTTCTCAGGTTGTGCCGTTTACGCTGGTCTTAACTTCGATGAGCTATTCGGTAAACAAGAAGTGCGTGATCGTCAGGCCCCTATTCTCTCAGCCCAAGCACAGCATTTCATCGACGAAGTAAAGCCCATTATTGATAACCGCTGCGTAGTTTGTCACGCTTGCTACGACGCGCCCTGCCAGTTAAAGATGTCTTCAGTCGAAGGTATAGACCGAGGTGCAAGCAAAGCACTCGTCTACCAAGGCACACGTTTAACAGCGTCTGCACCTACCCGTTTGTTTGAAGATGCGATCACGACGCAAGAGTGGCGTGACGCAGATTTCCACCCGGTATTGAATGAACGTATGCAGAATTCAACCGCAAACCTCGATGCTGGATTGGTTTCTAGACTGCTAATCCAAAAAGAGAACCACCCTCTTCCCGATCAGACGCAACTTGAAGGTTTCGACTTTTCAACCGACCGTGACCAGCAGTGCCCGACCATTGAAGAATATGCTCAATACGAAAGTGATTACCCAACTTGGGGAATGCCTTATGGCATGCCGAACTTGGATAAAACGGAATACGCGACCTTAATGAGCTGGCTAGAAAATGGCGCGCTCATGAACGACCATATCCCTCTCAACGATGCCGAACAGGCACTGGTTGATGTTTATGAAAGCTTCCTAAATAAAAGTGACAACCGAAGCCAGCTTTCTGCTCGCTACATCTATGAGCACCTGTTTTTGTCACACCTGTATTTCTCTGATTTAGCTCAGCCAACGCGCTTCTTCACCCTTGTTCGCTCAGCAACACCTCCTGGTGAAGCGGTTCAGCGAATCAGCACACGACGCCCTTACGACGATCCAAACGTTGATCGAGTGTATTACCGTTTGATTCCAGAACAAGGTTCAACTGTCGATAAAACACACATGCCATTTGCCTTAAATGATGAGCGACTACAAAAGTGGAACACGTGGTTTGTAGATGCGAATTATCAGGTTCAAGCTTTGCCTAGCTACGACATTGATGTCGCGGCAAATCCGATGACGTCATTTGATTCACTTCCTGTGAATTCCCGTTTTAACTTCATGTTGGATAACGCGCAGAACACCATCATGGCTTTCATCAAAGGCCCTGTATGTAGAGGGCAACTGGCACTTAATGTTATCAATGATCGCTTCTGGATTGTCTTCATTGACCCGGACAAAGCAAACGTACCAGAGATCAACGCGTTTTATGCAAGCCAGAAAAAGAACTTAAAACTGCCTAGTGAGCTTAAAAGTAATACGGTTCCAGTGACGCATTGGGTGAAATACGCAAAGCAGCAAGCACGGTACCTGAATGCGAAATCCGACTTTACCAATAAATGGTTTGAGAGTGGCGTAAACCTAGATACAGGCATCATCTGGGATGGCAACGGCACTAATGCTAATGCTGCGCTCACCATTTTCAGACACTTTGACAGCGCCTCAGTTGTACAAGGTTTAGTTGGACCTCAACCTAAAACCGCATGGATTTTAGACTATGCACTATTAGAACGTATTCACTATTTGCTTGTCGCAGGTTTTGACGTTTACGGCAATTTTGGCCACCAGCTGATGACTCGTATGTTTATGGATTTCTTGCGTCTTGAAGGCGAAAGTAATTTCTTAACCTTACTGCCAAAAGACATCAGACACGTTGAACATTCCAGCTGGTACAAAAATCAAAGTGTTCAGCTGAGCGACTTCTTGCAACGCAACATTGCACCTTTCGCGCAACCGACCAACGTGATTTACAAGACTGCGGATCCTAAGCGTGAACTGCTGAATATGATCAAAGATAAACTTGAGCCTGTCCTTAATGACCGTTTCGACATAGTCGACACGGGTTTTAGTCAGAAAAATGAAGCATTGCTTCGACAAGTCAGCCAAGTGCGAGGCGAAGGTTTACGTCACTTCCCACCACTGATAATGATGATGATTGAAGGTAAAAACGGTCAAGATCAGCTGTTCACTGTTATCCACAACAACGCGCACACCAACATCTCAAGCCTGTTTGATGAAGAAGCGAACCGCGATTACGTCAATGATGATTTAACGATAGTGAGAGGCGTGGTCGGAAGCTACCCAGCGGCTTATTTGTCTTTAACTGAAGAACAAATACCGACTCTAGTATCAACACTGCAAGGACTTAAGTCTGAAGAAGATTACGTCGCAATGCTCGACAAGTTTGCAGTACGACGCAGCTCAAGTGAGTTCTGGCCTTTCAGTGATCGCGTACACCGCTGGTACAAGCAAGATCAGCCGATAGAATACGGCTTGTTAGATTACAACCGTTTCGAAAATAGATAGTCGTCTTATACAGAACAACAGCAACGAACATGTCATTGCTTGCTCAAATAAAACGCCTCTGAACGGATAACCCGTCAGAGGCGTTTTTTCGAAGTCGGAAAAAGCTCGATAGCATTAACCGGTGATTTTCAAATAAGTGACTACTCGCTCATATCTAGTTACTTGTTAAAGGTCATTCAAACATGCTGCTTGAGTGCAATTAATGAATCTTTCGTGAGTTCAGCTAAAGAGTCTGCATTCTCTCTGTACTGCTGCAATGGTTCTGAGCTTGCCTCTATGACTTGGCAAGCCGTGTAAAGTTGCAACAAACCTAAACTGCCCGCTGACCCTTTCAATTTATGGGCAAGAGACTTCACTTCACGCCCATTATCAGAATCACTCGCCTCGAGCATTTCACGCAAAGTAACGCGGCTACTCTCTTCAAATAGCCCCACAATCTGCTTCATTTTTTCTAAGCCGAGAATGGACAAGTCACCTTTGATGACATTGGAATCAATCAATTTCACAGGAATCTCTCCTTGCTCTTCTGTTTGCGAAGCCTGAGTAGCTAGCTCAGAAACGACACTCGCCATCTGAGATGAATACAACTCGTTACCTTTATTCTTACGAGCATTGTTATTTTTACTGCATATAGAATCGTCTGGATCGGGTTGTGGCAGTAGCAAAGTCTTGCCATCGAGTTGGTTCACAATAAGTTGAGCCAGCGCCTCTTTTTCCAACGGTTTAGGTAGAAACCCATCAAATCCAGACGCTAAATAGCTCTCAACTTCCTCGTTAAAGACATGAGCGGATACGGCAACCATAGGCGGTGTATACTGTTCTGGAACATCTGCTGAAATCACAACAATCTCTTTCAGTTGTTGGATTAATTCAACGCCATCACAGTCAGGAAGGTTAATATCGACTAAGGCAATATCGAAAGTTTGCTCGCTAAAAATAGTCCGAGCTTCTTGGCCCGTTGTTGCGATAACAACCTCATGTCCTAGGTTATGTAAAAACCCTTCCGCAACGATGCAGTTAACCGGGTTATCCTCAATTAACAGTACCTTGGCGCGAATACAGGTTTCAACAGCCACAACTTTGGTTTCTATTTTCTCACCCACTTGCAATGGTAGAGAGAACCAAAATTGACTGCCCTCACCTTCTTCGGAGTGAACACCAATATCACCATTCATAGCCAACATAACGCTTTTACTGATCGCGAGACCTAACCCAGTACCACCTGTTTTATTACGACCACTATCGGTTTGGCTAAATGCATCAAACAGGCACTTCTGTTCACTTTCATGGATACCGACACCAGTGTCAGATACCTCAAACATAACTCGATTTTCGTCTTCGACATCCAAACTTATGAAGATATCAACGGCACCATTGTCTGTAAATTTGATGGCATTACCGACAAGATTGTTCAAAATTTGACTAATTCGTGTCACGTCGCCACGCCAATAACGGTGAACATCGCTTTCGATATGGAAGTTAAAGTCTAGCTTCTTCTCACTTGCTCGGCCCTCCATTAATTGGTAGGTGTCTTGAACCATCTGATGCAAATCGAATGAAGCGACGCGAATTTCAAGGTGCCCAGCCTCAATTTTTGAGTAATCAAGAACATCATTCAAGATTGCCAGTAAGTTCTTACCACTGCGATTAATGATATCGGCATAACCCGACTGCAGAGGGTCTAGCCCCGTATCTTTGAGCAGTCGCGCGGTACCCAGAACACCATTCATCGGCGTTCTAATTTCATGACTCATGGTAGCCAAGAAAGCAGATTTAGCGCGGCTTGCTTGCTCGGCAGCACTGCGAGCTTTAGCGTGGTTCCCAACTTCAACATTCAACTTTTCGTTGGTTTCTTGTAGTTGATA
Source organism: Vibrio sp. Evd11 (assembly GCF_900382755.1). Classification (NCBI taxonomy): domain Bacteria; kingdom Pseudomonadati; phylum Pseudomonadota; class Gammaproteobacteria; order Vibrionales; family Vibrionaceae; genus Vibrio; species Vibrio sp. Evd11. The sequence continues at coordinate 19,747 of NZ_OSDX01000026.1, read as the reverse complement.
AGTGCGCTCGGTGATCAATTCCTCAAGGTGTTCTTTATGCTCTTCGAGTTCTCGTTTTGCTTTCGCTTCACCAACCGCGACCACTTGCAAGGCTTGCGCAGTATTTCTCGCGGTAATAATGGCTTCACCCATGTGAGCAAGTTCATCGTTACCCTTAACTGAAATATCGATATTGAGGCGCCCTTGAGCAATCGACATCAGGGCTATCGAATATTCACCTAAGCGTTTCACCACGGAAATATAAACCACTCGCCACACAATAAACGCGACGATGATAAGACCCACAAGAGAGATAACCGACAACGACCATTGAGCCAGATTCAAGGTCGACGTTAACTCATCAACCGCTTTTTTCGTACTCAAGTTGGAGTCATCAACGAGCTGGTTGACGGTAGTGTTGAGTTCGGAGAACAACTGCAAAGTATTCTGCATTAAGAACTCAGACTTTTGCGTGTTTTCGTACTGTTCTAAAGAGATATCAAACACGACCTGACGTCGTTGTAACTCTTCAAGAAGCTGAGACATTTGAGCAGAGCGAGTTGGGTCTTCGACCGCTTTAACACGGCGCGCCATGATTCTGAGGTTCGCTTCGAATTCCGTTTTAATCTGGTGAATACGCTCAACGTTAGTGACGGTCTGAGTTTCTTCGATTTGATTAAGCATTTTGAAAGCTAACAGATGTAATTCGTGCAAGCGCTCAGATAAGTCGAGGTCGACTTCAACCAACGCATCTAGTGCTTGATAAGCCTTGTCGGTTTCTTTGGTTTCCAGCAGGTCATAGATATGTGTGACATTAGCAACCGCAATGGTAGCCGTATTAAGAACTTGTGTGCGAGTTAACTGTTCAAGTTCTTCAGCAAGCAAACGCATTTCTTCTACGCGTGACGAAAGTTCCTTGGTCAGCCATAGCTTTCGCTCGACGGAAACCCCTAACTCAGCCAGTGTATTGATGACGCTCTGAACGTTATTCTCAAGTTTCTGAAGAAGTTTGGAGTCGAAGCTATCGACACCCAACTCTTTAATGTGCTGAAGAAGTGACTCCAGTTGGTCAAACAGTATCGTGCCCGCTTTTTTTCTTTCGGCTTCGCTTCTCGCGCTAGAGAGTGTTTGCACAGACGATATAATACGATTACTCAATTCAGAAACCTGACGAGCTTCAATCATCGCGGGTAACGCTGAATCAACAACGTTTCTCTCTGTTTTTGCAACGAAACTGAATCCAGAAACACCAATCAATGCAGACAAAAGAACCAGTAATGCCATCACTAAAAATGAGGCGAGTAGCTTGCGTCCAATACTTGCTGTGGCTAACAACATATACCCTAAACCTTAAAAACGTTCTTCTTTACCCATGCAGAATACGCTATATTTTGCAGTGTTTCTTATCTAAAACCAATAAAACGGCAATTCATGCTATCTAAACCCTTTGCTTCTAAATGTCTTCTTTCGTTACTGGCTATCATGGCTTCTTCAGCACATGCCGATGACCCAATGAACTCAGAAAAAACGTCAGACTCTAAACCTAACAAAGAGAAAATCTGCGCCATTTATCCACACCTGAAAGACTCATATTGGCTATCGGTCAATTACGGTATGGTCTCTGAGGCGGAAAAACAGCAGGTTGAATTAAGAGTATTAGAAGCAGGCGGATACCCAAACATTGGTAAGCAAGCCTCTCAGCTTGTGCTTTGTACTAAATGGGGTGCTGACGCCATTATATTAGGTACTGTATCTCCTGATGCTTATCACGATAATCTCTCTGACTGGGTTGGGAATACACCCATTTTCGCCACTGTTAATGAACTAACCGTTAGCAAAGAGCAGCAAAAAGTGCTCAAAGGTACAGTCGGTGTTGATTGGTATGAGATGGGATTTCAAGTCGGTGAGTTTTTAGCTAAGCGGCATCCAAAAGGTTCTGGGAAAACACCCATCGCCCTGCTTCTCGGCCCTCAGTCTAGTGGAGGCACAAAGCCTGTAGCATTAGGGTTCTATGACGCAATAAAGTCGAGCGACGTGGAGATTGAGGTCAGTTACTGGGCAGATAACGATAAAGAACTGCAAAGAAACCTTGTGCAACAAGTGATTGATGAGCCTGATATTCAATATATTGTTGGCAGTGCTGTCGCAATCGAAGCGGCGATTAGTGAATTGAGAGCGGCGGGAAAAACCGAAGAAATAGGTTTGATCTCAAGTTACTTGAGTCATGGAACTTATCGAGGGTTACTACGTAACAAGGTGTTGTTTGCACCAACAGACAAAATGGTTGAACAAGGTCGATTATCCGTAAAACAAGCCGTCAGTTACTTACGCGATCAACCATATGAGATACACAGTGCACCCACTATCGAAGCACTGACACCTGCAACGCTCAAAGATCAAATTATCGCCGACTCATTGTCACCTTCTGAGTTTCGTCCGGTATTCAGTGTGAATCCTTAGTGCTATATTGGCTGAAGAACTCAAAACAATAAAAACGAAACAATCATTTAGGGAACATTCATGCAAAAAACAACGCGTACTATGCCAACGCATAAGAATATCGCTTTGGTCGCTCATGACCATTTCAAACCTGAGCTACTAAGATGGGTCAAAGAGAACAAAGAAAAACTACAAAAGCACTTCCTTTATGCAACGGGCACAACGGGTTCTCTACTCAGTAAAGAAACAGGCTTAGCGATTAAGAGCATGATTAGCGGCCCTATGGGCGGTGACCAACAACTGGGTGCGCTTATCTCTGAAGGCAAAATCGATATGATGATTTTCTTCTGGGATCCATTGAATGCCGTACCACACGACCCGGACGTAAAAGCATTGCTTCGTATCGCAAGTGTTTGGAACATCCCAGTGGCAACCAACCGCGCTACCGCTAACTTCTTATTTAACTCTTCACTGCTTGAAGAAGAAGTGGTCATCGAGATCCCAGACTACGAAGCGTACCTAGCAGAGCGCACGTAATCGCACGTTAAATGTGCTCTCTACTGAACAGACTAAAAAGCCTGCATTTTATCGCAGGCTTTTTTATGTCTCGTTTTCAGACATTAAACAATTCAATCATAGACAGTGTAGTGGGTTCCTCTACTTGTCGCTCCACACCGCCATCTCATTGCCACTTGGCTCTTTAAAATGGAAACGTCTGCCACCGGGAAAACTAAAGATCTCGCGGTTTATCTGACCACCGGCATCAATTACATCGCGCTCGGTTTGCTCAAGATCTTGGCTATAGAAAACCATCAGCGCAGCACCACTTTCAGCATTAGACGCTAAATCCGCTAAATAGAAACCGCCCATTAAGCCTTTAGCTTCAAAAGCTGAATACTCGGGGCCATAGTCTTCAAAGACCCAATCAAACACTTGGCTGAAAAACGTCTTAGTTGCGGCGATGTCTCGCGCTGCAAATTCAATGTAGTTAATAGAGCCGTGTTCCATAGCGGATTCCTTCTGCTGTATAGCTTTTTCCTAATGATAATAGCTTACGCCCTAATTAGAATAGGTGCGGGCTTGAAGATCTAATCTTAGACAGTTACGTCAAGTGGCATCACTTTTTACGAACAACGGGGTAATCAGAACCATGCAGTTCTTGTACGAAGCCCGAACCATCACCACTATGGGTAATCCAAACCTTCTCTTTCGCGCGCGTCATTGCCACGTAAAACAAACGTCGCTCTTCCGCATAAGGGAAGACATCTGACGATTCCGTCAGAGCACCATCAATATGGAGTTGCTTCTTCTTCGCTGGGAATTGACCTTCGTCTACACAAAGTATAATCACAAAGTCGGCTTCTTTACCCTTACTCGCATGACAAGTCATGAATTTCAGGTCAATGGATGTGAAGATCTTTTTCCAGTCTTCCAGTAGCTCTGGCTTGTGATAGTGATTACGCCCAAGCAGCATGACAGACTTATTGGCTTTGCCTTTTGCTTGTCGGTTCAGCTGATCGAGGATCTTCTCAATATCTTTGCTTGAGGTACTGTAAACCGCCTTCTGTTTCTGTTGCTTGAAGCTGTTCAGATCTTTTGGTAATTGAATCGGGTTTTCTTGCACAAAGCGATTCGCAACCGCACCTAACTGATTGTTAAATCGATAAGTGGTATCGAGGTGGTGGATCGTCGAACTTTCAAACCTGTCTTTAAAGCCGGTCGTTAAATCAACATCCGCTCCAGCAAATTGATAAATAGACTGCCAATCATCACCCACGGCAAAAATCGAAGCTTGATGCTCGGCTTTAGATTGATTACACAAGGCTTCAACCAAGGCTAAACGGTCTGGCGAGATATCTTGATATTCATCGATCATGATGAACTTCCAAGGAGAGACAAACTTGCCCTTCTCGACATATTGAGTCGCACGGCTGATCATGGTCGAGAAGTCGATATGATTTTCTTCTTTTAACGCTTTCTGCCATGCGGTCACACAAGGCCAACACAGTGATAATTCACTATTAAGGCGCGTGTAATCTCTATGATCGATAAGCTGCTGTTGCACTTCTTTCTTCGATAAACCTGAAGCATTCAACTGCTCAAGCTGCTTCTCTAACCAACCTATAAGCTTCAGGTTTGAAACATGGCTTCCGAGTTCATCATCACCCGTTAAATAAGCGATTGGCCATTTAGATAAGTGTTTTTGCCAACGCTTGAAGTTGGTCGGTGTCATCCAGTGCTTCTTCAACCAATCAATGCACCATGCTTGGCGTTGATTATCATCTAAGGCTAATGGAGAGATAACAACACGTTCGGTTTCAACCTGATTTAGGATCTTCAAACCTAACTGGTGGAAAGTATTGACTTGTACCTTCTCTGCTGACAAACCAATTTTACTATCGAGGCGTTGTTTCATTTCTTGAGCCGCTTCACGACCAAAGGCAAGCAACAATAACTCTTCAGCTTGCGCTTGATGGCTTTGCAACAAGTACGCGACACGCGCCGTCAAAACACTGGTTTTACCCGAGCCTGCGCCCGCAAGAATCAAGTTATGGTCATCGTTCATCAAAACCGCATATTGCTGCGACAAATTCAATGGAGACGACTCACATTGAGCAAATAACACTTCCCAGTTCTTTCTTTCATTCTCTAGCCATTGCTGGTTCCTGTCAGCTTGCTTAATTTCAGTTTCAGATAACCATGGCTGCATTCTCGCAACGCGTTTGGGCATGCGCTGAGCGGCTTCTTCTAAAGTCATATTCATGTTTTCTAAACCAGAATTGACCATATCGACCCAGACGTTCACTTTAGAGTGAGGAAGAAAGGCAGGAAGTTGCTCAAGACGTGTCAATTCAGCTTCCCATTGAGGAACGTGCTCAGCCAACTGTTCACATTGTGTGTCGTGCCATTTTTGATACGCGGCAACCGATGCTCGCGCAAATTGACGGCATTGTTCCCAAGGTAGACCTTGTACTAACCAGCTACGCTGTTTGCCATCTTGTTGATTGGCAAAAAACTGCAACGATCCCCAAAACAAGCCGCGCTTTATTGCGATCTTGCCACTCCAAATAGTAAACGGGATACGTTCTTCACTGCCAACTGAAGACAACAGTAGACGTGGGCCATCAAGTTCTACCTGATGATATTCATTTTGGATAAAAAACTGTGCAGTCTTGTTAGCGCTTAGCTGCATTGGAGCGTGCTCTCTTATTGGGAATATTGAATTTATATCATGATGTTGTGAGAATTAATAATGTCTCTCATCTTATCGACGCTTTCATGACCACCTAAGGGCAATTATGGATAAGTATCAAATTCTTGTGCTTGATTTCTGTTAGGATTATGGTTTTAGTGTGTCAAGCGAGTGACTGTGGACTTTTCAGCCAGATTACGCCTCTATTGGGCGAATAAAACCATAAATTACAGTGTATTAATTCTCATCACTCTACTCGGTGTTGTGGTTCCTGCTTGGTATTATGGACAAAACACGCTGATCACACCGTTGATCTTAGGGGTTATTGCTGCCGCACTGGCTGAAAGTGACGACAGTTTTACAGGCCGCTTAAAAGCACTCACACTCACCTTCATCTGTTTTGCGATCGCCGCCTTTTCTATTGAGTTACTGTTCGACACACCTTGGCTATTTGCATTAGGTCTTTTTGCCTCAACATTCTCGTTCATCATGCTTGGTGCGATTGGTCCTAAATACGCGAGTATCGCGTTTGGCTCATTACTTGTCGCCATTTATACCATGTTGGGTGCGCACGAAAGCACTAACCTTTGGTTTCAACCGCTTCTCCTGTTAACTGGCGCTGCTTGGTACTATTTCATGTCGATGATTTGGCAGATAGTGTGGCCAATGCAACCTGTACAGCAAAACCTTGCAACCGTGTTTGATCAAATCGGCACCTACATGGGTTCTAAGGCTGAATTATTCTATCCGGTGTCTGACCTTGTTCCTCAGCCTCACCGCATCATTGAAGCGAAATTGAATGCCAGCACGGTTAATGCACTTAACATGTGTAAAGCGACTCTGCTTAACCGCTCTAAACGCGGGCACATCGACGGCCCGAGTGACCGATTCCTAAACACCTACTTCATCGCGCAAGATATTCATGAGCGCGTGAGCTCTAGCCACTATCGATACCAAGAACTGGCAAAGCACTTTGAACGTTCTGATGTGCTGTTCCGTTTTAAATATCTACTAGAAGCACAAGCAACGGCGTGTAAAGAAGTCGCAAGTTCACTTAAAGTCGGCGCTGAGTATCAACATGGTGATAAATCTGTACTTGCGCTGGATGAGTTAATGTCTTCTCTTAACCATCTTCAGGAACAGAACAAGCCGGAATGGAAACCACTGCTAAACCAATTGAATTATCTGTTCAATAACCTCGCCACCGTCGAAAAACAGCTATCGAACATCAGTAACCCTGATGCAGAGAAATTAGAAGAAGGTGTCTTAGACGATACCAACCCACATACTTTGACAGCGATGTGGCAAAAAATCAGAGCCAACCTTCATACCGATTCAATGCTATTTAGGCACGCGATTCGTATGGCTATCACTCTTACGCTCGGTTACGGCATCATCCAAGGCTTTAACATTGAACGCGGTTATTGGATTTTGCTGACCACACTATTTGTGTGTCAGCCGAACTACAGTGCCACTCGTCAAAAGCTCACTGCTCGTGTAATAGGCACTGTAGCTGGCTTATTGATTGGGGTTCCATTGCTCACTTTCTTCCCCTCGCAAGAGAGCCAGCTAGTCTTCATCGTGATCAGTGGCGTGATGTTCTTTGCGTTCCGCATTAATAACTACGGCTTCGCTACCGGCTTTATCACCTTATTGGTACTGTTCTGCTTTAACCAACTCGGCGAAGGTTATGCCGTCGTCTTGCCAAGGCTCGCTGATACCTTTATTGGGTGTGCTCTCGCAGTACTTGCCGTGATCTACGTATTACCAGATTGGCAATCAAAACGATTGCACAAAGTAATGGCGGATGCACTCGATTCCAATAAGAACTATCTGGCTCAGATCATTGGCCAATATCGTGTGGGCAAAAAAGACAACCTCAACTACCGTATTGCTCGTCGAAGCGCACATAATAACGACGCCAATCTAACCGTCGCGATCAGTAGTATGCTGGTTGAACCCGGTAAGTATCGAACTTCTGAAGACGAAAGTTTCCGCTTTCTTACTCTAAACCACGCTTTGCTTAGCTATATCTCTGCACTTGGCGCTCACAGAACGCGTATTGATGACGAAGCGACACACAAACTGGTATTAGACGCCCATAGAGTGATACACGAGCACTTAGATGCGCTCAACGACCAGCTGTATTCTCATTGTGAGCAATGCGAAGTCAAAAATGCTTACGATCCTGAGCTTGATAAACGTTTAAGTGAGTGGCGAGAGGAAGACGAGAATTCTGTAAGGATGGTCCTACAACAATTGCACTTGATCTATCGAATGCTTCCAGAACTACACACTTTGGCCACCAAGTTTGCCGTTAAAGTGAACATCGAAAAGCCTCTCGAAAAGTCGAATTCAACACCAGAAGATAAAGTACTGTAAAAACAGAAAGATACATAATTTGAATGCAGAATGATCAATAGCTATATGTATAGTTTATTATACCAACACCTATAAGTAGGTATAGTAAACTAACTGCACGCCCCGCCAAATAAGGGATCAGAGAGTTTTTACTTTGTAAGAATTTTCTGACTTTGATTAACCAAGCGTTAACTTTGCCTGACAATTCTCGGACAAAAAACAACCAGAGCAATTTATAGTTGTCTTAATTTCAAGAACCTTCAAACATCTTTTAATATTCATTTAATGTAGATTGATTTCTTGTACCGGTAGTCTATGCTCAATAGAGCATATGGATTTGAACTAAGGTCACACTATGAATACACAACAATTTGAAGCATTTAAGCAACAGATACAGCTTCTTAACCCTCAGCAATTGAAAGCATTACAGGGTGAAATCGATGGTAATGTCGAGACAGAACAGCCTTCTCTACTTACTGACGAAGAGTTAAACGCTCTAAACGACCTGTTTAATTAGTAGACAGAGATCACTATTTTAGCTTAAGTACACAGTTTCACCGTAAATTACACCACTTCACCATTGCGCTCAAAATATCGTCAACCTAGACTCATTCCATACGTCAATCAAAGGTTCTGACATGTCAATTTCGGGAATTCAATCAGGTTATGCCATTATTCAGCAGTCAACCAATATGGCTGAAGAAGCGGCAATTGAACTGAACCAAGCCGCTCAGCACACTGCCGAATCAAATGACTTCTCCCAATCTAGCGATCTTAGCTTTAACCAAATCGAACCTGAAAAATCTCTTGCTTTAAAAGACAAAGAACCCGAGCCTGATTCATCCTCAACCGATTCACTAATAAAACTGACCCAAAGTGCCAGTTACAACCGCGTTGGCGCAAGTGTCGTTGATCGTCAAAACGAAGCCATCGGCAGTCTTCTCGACATCCATATCTGATCTATACTCACACTTAGTGCTTGTTTCCTATGCCCTGAATCCGTTTGATTCGACCACTTTTGATGCTTTTTGACTCTATAAGCACACAAACTGTAACTCATTATATCTGACGCTTGTTTCTGGTTTATTACTCGGTAGAATCAGCGCAAACTATTCTTGCAGCACAAACTTTACTTCGTACTACTTATGCCAAAACTAAATCTGCATCGCCGTGACTATGTTTCTATTTTAGGAGGCGACATCTCCGCAGACGAATTAGAAAAAAAGCTCGAACCTCATTTTGAGAAGCCACTGAATAAACTGACTCCGAGCCCTTATCTGACTGAAAAAAACCTTACACGTCGTTGGACTGCTCTCGATAATGCAGACTCGCAGCAAGAACTGCTCGACCCTCATACTCAAAGCCAGATTCAAGCTTATGAGAAAAACATCGAGCACTTTATTGGCACCGTGAAAGTCCCTGTTGGTATATCTGGCCCTTTAAGAGTCAATGGCCTGTTTGCTAAAGGCGATTACCTAGTCCCGCTTGCAACAACAGAAGCGGCGCTTGTGGCGTCTTACAACCGTGGTTCCAAGTTGATCACGGCTTGTGGTGGTGCAAGTGCAATGTTGCTCAATGAAGGCGTAACACGTACGCCTGGTTTCGCATTCCAAGGGTTAGTTGAAGCAGGACAGTTTGTAGCATGGGCAGTGACCCAATATGACCAATTCAAAGCTTTAGCGGAATCAACAACATCGCACGGCAAACTTACCGACATCAATATCAACATCGAAGGTAACCATGTTTACTTGGTGTTTGAATTTCTAACCGGAGACGCTTCTGGTCAGAATATGGTAACTATCGCGACCAACGCGGTATTTGAGTACATCATTGAACATACACCAGTGAAACCCGACCACGCTTTCCTTGATGGCAACTTGTCGGGCGACAAAAAAGCCAATACCCAGACCTTGCGCAGTGTCCGTGGTAAAAAAGTCACAGCCGAGGTCAACATCTCTGCTGAGCTTGTCGCTAAGTACCTCCACACCACACCAGAGAAGATGGTGCAGTTCGGACAAATGACCACAGTCGGTGGCGCTCTAAGCGGTACGATTGGTATCAATGCTCATTATGCCAATGCACTTGCTGCACTCTACATTGCTTGCGGCCAAGACGCGGCGTGTGTTGCTGAATCTGCGATTGGTATGACTCGTATGGAGCTCAACAAAGAAGGTGGTTTGTACGCGAGCGTAACGCTTCCTAACTTGATGTTAGGAACAGTCGGTGGCGGTACAGGCCTACCAAGTCAAAAAGCGTGTCTCGATTTACTAGGGCTACACGGCAATGGTAAATCACAAGCCTTAGCTGAGGTTTGTGCTGCTTTATGTTTGGCGGGTGAACTATCGATTGTGGGTGCATTCTGTGCGGGTCACTTTTCGCGAGCTCATCACAAGTTAGCGCGCTAGTTTCTGTTATAAAACCTTAAACCGACCGTTGTCACGTATTGAGTGAGTTGTGCATGGATTACTTACATTTATCGCGAGTGAGCCTTAAACACCTCACTGCGCTTCATATTATGCTGAACACCCACAGCGTCACTCAAACGTCAGAGCAACTCTTTGTCAGCCCTTCGAGTGTCAGTAAAACTCTGTCTCAGCTACGTGACATCCTTAACGACGAGCTTTTCTATCGGGACGGCACCAAGCTTATCCCGACTCCCTTTGCCCTAAAAATAGCGCCCACTGTTCACGCGATTCTTTCCAGCATGAACGGGTTACTTCACCAAAAGAGTTTTACTCCTCAAGAGTATCAAGGCAGCTTTTCACTTTCGATGCGTGAAAGTACCTTCGAAGTGTTTGCCTCGAAGATCAGCAAAATCACCACGGAACTTGCACCAAAAGCCAAACTTAATATCTATTCGAAACAGGAGCTTGGATTCGATGCTTTGCTCAGTGGTAAGGTCAACTTGATCCTGTTGCCACACGATATCTCACAACCCCCAACGGATAATAAAGAGCTGGTGTGGGAAACGATTCTTCCTGATGAAATGGTTTGTTTGATGGGCGCTCACCACCCTCTCGCGCAGCAAGAACTAACAGTTGAAGGCTATTTAGACTACAAACACATTGGGATCTTAGATAACGAACTGTCTAAGCCTTACTTTGAGCAAAACTTAGTGCAATGTCATAAGCCTAGAGATATGGCGATATCGGTAGCGGACTTTGGCGCGGCGGCGGTGCTATGTCACCACACACCTTTCTTGTTCACTTGTTCAAAACAATGGGCTGAGCATGCCAAACAAGCACAAGGTTTGGTAAGTAAGCCGCTTCCTTTTGATTACGGAAAAGTGGCGTATAGCTTGGTGTGGAACAAGCCAAACATGAACGACCAAGCGATTAAATGGTTGTGTGACTTGTTTTTAGAAGCCTAACTCTTTTCGCATTGATGACCGAAAATATTAGGTATAAACCTCGGGCGTTTGCATTGGCCTTTGAACAATTGAGTAGAGCTTATCGTGAAAGCTCTGCATTTGTTGTTCGGTGCATTTAGGCCATTCTAAAGCTTCGCCAATTACCCCATGATGTTGAAACGCATTCAGCCGAATTCGAACATCACTTGGCAGCCCCTTCAAGTAATATCCTACCTGCTCTACCTCGATATCTAGATCACTTTTATTAGGAATATGCAGCAACCGAACTTCATATAACTTAACTTTATCAGCTAAGTAGTTAATGGTTTCAAACACTCGATGGTTCCCTCTACCCACTAGCCATTGATGCGTTTCAGATTGCCATGATTTTAGGTCGATCATCGCACCATCAAGGTAAGGTAAGACCCTATCCCAACCTTGCATCGACAAAGAACCGTTACTATCAATAAAGCACGTTAAGTGTGCCAATTGCGGATCGCTTTTGATCGCTTGAAATAGCTCGATGATAAACGGCAATTGCATGGTCGCCTCGCCACCCGAAATGGTAATACCGCTCAGGAAAAATTGATTGTGCCTAACCAGTTCAAGCACATCTGATACCGTCATCGTGGTGATTCTTGGGCTCGACTTATGATCACAGATATCGATGCACTGATCGCAGTTGGTACACGCTACCGGATCCCACTTCACTTTGCCTTCAACAAGACTCAAAGCACTGCTTGGACAGCCGCTAACGCAGTCTCCACAATGGTTGCAGTGGTTGATGGTGTGTGGATTATGACAAGTGATGCAATCGAAATTGCACCCCTGTAGGAACAGCACCAAGCGGTTTCCTGGGCCGTCAACACAAGAAAAGGTCAGCACACGGCTGACCTTCGCTTGTTTTTCTGTCTTATTATTTTTAACCCTAGCCATTTGAGTTGTTAGATCAGAAATTTTCATAATTCACATTGTTCGTATTCGAAACGCATCACACATAACGCACACACGTTAAAGCTATTCGTATGTTGGCGACATCTCTAAGCTTGCCACACGTGGCTTACGCTCTAGAATGCCCGTATTTTTTGCAGCCTCAGCGCCAAGGAAAGTGGTATTGGTACGTGAACCTTGCTCGTCGTATTTAGCAATATCAGACAGCTTAATCATGTAACCAGTAACACGAACCAAATCGTTCGATGCTACGTTAGCGGTGAACTCACGGTAACCCGCTTGAATCGCGCCCTTACACAGGTTGAACATCGCTTCTGGATTGGACTTCACCGTTTCGTCAATGGTCAGAATGTCGCTGATGCCCGACGTATAGAACTTGTGGTGACCAGCCGTCGCACGTACGTAAGACACTGGATCCGGTTCTGTTCCGTAAGGGATGCGTACACCCGGCGTCACATCTTCATCTAGGCTGATACCACCTTGAGCGTGCAACAGAGCCTTACCTTCCAGCCCATATTTCACTTCCGAGTTTTCAACAATCTCAGCCAGCTTTTCAGAAATACGATGGCCTAACTGATTTGCTTGTTCATCGTGACCATAGCGCCCTGCTTTGCCTTCTTTTTCCATTAAGATGTTAACCGCCTCAGCCATGCCATAAATACCAAACATTGGCGCAAAGCGATCTTCTTCAATTAAGCCTTCTTTGGTTAAGAAGCCTTCGAAAAAGTTAGACTCTTCATGTAAGAAGCGGCTACGTGCATTCATCAATTCGATCATGATGCTGCTGTAGTTAGGTAGCACTTGCTGTAAGAAGTCTACGCTGTCCTCAGATTTCAGAGCCACTTGCTTAAGGTTCATACGTACTAGCGTGTTTGAACCACCCGCCAGAGGCAAAGAGTTGTAGCAACTCACGATGCCAAAACGCTTATCTCCGTAGGCAGCGGCGTGTGCAGGATAATTGGCAATGTGCGGCTTGCTGCATTCACAGATATTGCTCGCAGCGTGACGCAATAGGTCATCAGGTGTGACTGCTGGGTCGTACATAAAGGTTAAGTTAGGTGCGATCTGCTTGAGTTCAGCATCCACACGTAAAATAGTGCGACATACAATGTTGTCGCTAGGGCCAATATTGACGTGCATGAAGGCATCTGGCAGCGTGCGATCCAGCATGATCCAGAACAGCTTCAGCTTTTGGTATACCTGCTCATCCGTCAAACCGCCAACAAAAGGCATCAACACATCGTCCAACTGGCCTAAATAAACCGGAATTGAAGTCACTGACGGAACGTGATGATAAAGGATGGTGAGCATGTTCAATGCTTCGTCGAAATTAGTTGCCGCGCTAAGCTCTAAATACTTGGAGCCTTGATGTAAGTATTTAGAATAATCAGGAAGCACATAGCGCGGCTTAAATGGGGCGTGACCTTCAAACATGTCACACAGCACACCTTGTTGTAAGGCTTGCTCTACTTCATTGCTTACCGACATATACGGCAGGCTGGCTTCAGCTTCTAAGGCAAGATAGCTCGACTTCTGTTTTGGGGACAGGTTGGCATCTGAAATGATATTGCTAAAGCGTTGTTGTTGATCTGAAAGTGATGAAGAAGTAGATGACGCAGATTGGTGGCTCATGATTAAACCCTTAATATTCTTATGGGCTTATTTTATATCTCACACTTACATTTCCACTAATGAAATGTATGCAAGACTATATTTCCAAAATGGAAAACACCATTTGTAACTTAGTAATTTGTGAATAGATAGCTTGTAAATTTTGTGAATAGACAGTTTTTAAATTGGCCATTTGAAAATTAACAATGGTTGTTTATCGATGATTGTCGTTGGGAAAGCGATAAATTAACGGTAGAGCAAAATTTATGGTGGGAAGGGAAAGAGTGAGCAGAAGAGATTAGGCCCTTTGATTGAACCGTTTAGTTTAAAACGCAGCGCGTATAAATAGAAAACCCACATAACAGATCCAAAGATCGTTGATGTGGGTTTAGTCAATTAAGCGTGAGTGCGGTTATCTGATCAGCTATCTATACGTCAACTAAAGACAAGTGAACTATAGATGAGGAACCACTTGTTTACGGCCTACACCCATCAGTACCTTCAAAGTACCTTGTGGGGTGTCGATTGAAAACGGTGTTGAGACTTCAACAATCGAAAAACCTGCTGCGCTCAATACATTCTGGGAGCGCTGTTCGCTGACCCCAAAATCTTCGCTGTCGTTTTCTAAGTACCAATCCCAGTGTACAAAAACCCCATCGTTTTCTAACAGAGTATAAATAAGGCTGACCGTATCTTGTAGGTTCGGAATAAAGCCACATACCGAAGAGGCTACCACTAAGTCAAACTGATTTCTGAATGCTGGGTGTTGGGCTGCAAGTCCGCGCGATAAGATATCAACGACAGGCTCTACATTAGACAGCTCTTTTTTATCTAACTCTTCAATCATCCCTTCTGAGATATCGAGAGCGATGATCTCTTTTGCAAAAGGAGATATTTTCTGGCTGAGTAATCCTGTACCACAACCAAAATCAAGGACACGGGTTCCGTTCAAATCAACGAGCTGTGTTAACTGGTCAAATGCGGACTGTGCGAATACAGCAGTAGCGGGATCGTTATCCCAATCAGGTGCGTACTCGTCCCATTGTTTCGCCATCATGGCCTCCATCTTTACTTCTTGTAGGTTCGGAACGCCCCCAGAATAAACCAAATTAGTCAATTCGTCATAGAGTTATCATGCAAAGATGGACTATTTCTAAGATAGTCAGCACAATATTCAGATAATATGCACCGCCACCCGCTCAATATGGAAATGAAATGAACCTTTCTCAAGTCCAAGCCTTTTGTTCTGTTGCTGATTTAGGATCCGTCTCTGAAGCTGCGCGACAGCTAGAATGCAACCGAACCAAACTGAGCATGTCGATCAAAGCCTTGGAAAAAGAGTTAGATGTCGAACTGTTTGTTCGCAGCGGTAACCATGTCGAGCTGTCTGAGGCAGGTAAGGCCATCTATAAAGATTGTGAAGGCATGTTGGTAACGGCAGCACGCATTAAGCAAACCTGCTTACATGTTTCGGGTGAATTCAACGCCGAGATTTGGATCGCACGCGACGATTCCCTACCCGATGAAATGTGGCAAAGTTTATCGCACGCCCTAAACAACAAATACCCTTCCACTTCTTTCAACTTCGTTCTCGCTTCTAGTGGCGACTTGGCTAATCTTGTCGAAACTCAGCAAGTTGATTTTGCGTTTGGTGTCGATTACGAGCGTGTCGACGACCCAAGAATTATCTACAACCCACTCGGTAAGATCCGAATGATGTCGGTATGTAAGAAAGGGCATGATTTGAGTGCGATGCGAAGAGTGTCGGATGAAGTGCTTAGAAATTCGATGCAAGCGACCATGGTTTATCTTAATGAAAAAGATAACCCTGAGCTTGAGCCCTTCTCTCGCCGATACATTGGTTTTTCTAGCTTCGATTTTATGTTGGATACGATTCTACGAGAAGATGCATGGGGCGTAATGCCTGAGCCATTGATACGCCATTTATTGCGTGAACAAGAACTGGCGGTGATCAAGCATACTTATGGCCTGACTCAAGAAGACTACTGTATGTTTACTGCGGCAGGTATGGCGGAACACCCTGGTATGAATTGGTTAGCGGATCAGATCAGCGATTACTTGTTTGATTTCTAAAGTGTCAAATAATGTTCTACCCCAACACTTAAAATCATCTAACAAATAGAAAGCCCTCTCTTTAGAAGACCATCACGTGATCCACTAAATAACGTCCGTCTTCTTCAACCAACACCATTTCTGCCACAAACTCGCCTTTCGCAATGGTATACGCTTGCTTCCAAACAAAGGCGATGGAATCGGAGCGTCTGAATAGCGCAACTGGCTCACGTTCAGCAAAAAAGCCATTACTGTGCTGATAATGATGACACACCTTCGCTAGATACTCAGGCGTCACAATATCCTTCATGCGCTGAGTAAAGTCTCGGCAGTGTTGAGCATGGTCAACCTTGGTTGAACCGTCCATCAAATTGTCCATGATCGGGTTAGCAATCGCCCACAACTCGCTATCGTTGAGATCATCAAATTTCATCTTCATCCATTCCTTTTCAAGTTCAACTCAGCTCTACGCCCAAGGTTCAAACCCAAGTTTAAGCTATAAGATTTCAGCGCGATTTCTGTAACCCTAACAGCCTGATCCTTTACACAGCTAGCTATGAGACCTTCACAACCTATGTGTTTTATTAATCATAAACCATTTAACGCCAGTTTCACATTTCCTGAAAAACAGTCATCGTCAACTTTACTGACACCAAAATTTACCTATAAGCCGTTGAATAGTAATAACTTGAATATAAAACGAGTTACCGACATATAAACGTCATCAGATAAAGTTTGTAAAGCTAGCTCAATATTAGAACAATGAAGTTATCAAAAACATCTGGAAAATATTATGTGTGACAGGAAAAGCCAAAACGAAAACCGAGTACTATTGTTCTCAGCCCTTTTAGCATCAGGCTTCGCAATTGGCGGATTGGTGTTGGGTCTTCTCGTTGGCTCTCTAGTCATAGTATTTGACGGTGTCTATTCTCTTATCAGTTTACTGTTAACTTTATTGTCACTAGCTGCTTCAAAATACATTAATCGCCCATCAGACAGGGAGTTCCCGTTCGGTCGAGCCATCATTGAGCCAATCGTAATCGCGATTAAAGCGATTGTGATTCTGCTTGTGGTCGGTTATTCGCTTTACTCTGCGATTGGTGCTCTGATGACAGGTGGTCGTGAAGTCGATGCTTCTATCGCAACTCTGTTTGGTATTTTCAACGTATTGGGTTGTGGTTACGCTTGGTGGTACATCGCCAACAAGAGCAAACGTATTTCTTCAGGTTTGATTCAAGCTGAGTCAAAACAGTGGCAAATGGATACGCTTTTGAGTGTGGCAGTTACGGCAGGTTTCGTTGTTGCTTGGTTGGTGGCTTACTCTCCGTTTGCTGAATACGCGGTATATGCCGACCCAATGATGATGTTGCTGATGTCTTTCTACTTCATCAAAGTGCCGTTCGACATGTTACGTGAAGCAATGCGTGAGCTGCTAATGATGTCGGCAACCAAAGATATTTGTGACGCGGTAGATAAGAATGTTGTCGCTGTGGACAAAGATGCGGACCAAGATTTGGAGCTAATGGGTGTGACTAAAGTTGGTCCTGAATTAAGAATCAATGTTGATATTCATACCAACGACCAACAAGCGATTGCGGTCGATGATATTGAACGCACGCGCCGCCAACTTAAGCGACGCCTATCTAAGATGCCTTATGAGCTTCAATTGAACCTCAATATCGCGAGCTAAGAGCATTCTCTCTTAAGTTCAACACTCAAGACTGAACCTCTTCAGAAGCCGACGCCTTAACCGTCGGCTTTTTGTCTCTGGTTACCCACCAGCAAGCCAGTGAACCGACCGTCACCATACAAACGCCCTGCCAAAAACTCATGCTCAATGACAAACCTAGAATCATAGAAGACAGTAAGGTCGCGAAGATTGGCGTAAAGTAGGACATGGTTGCAAGAAACACCATATTCCCCCCCAGAATCGCCGTGTTCCAAAGCGCGTAACCAGCACCCATACAAGCCCCAGCAAGCATTAAGTCAATCGCAGCACTTGAAGTCATCACCATGTCGGTTTCATCACTCAATGCGTATTTGATCCACAGAGTGACCGCAGTAGCGATAAAGAAAAGCACAATCGCATTCTGTCCTTTAGCAACGCGTTGGGTGTAATTGCAATATACCGCCCAAATAATCGCGCCGAAGAATGCCATCGAATAGGTTTTAGGGTTGGTTGCAATATTAGCCGCGATTTGCTCGACAGAAAGCCCCTGATCGCCGCTGATACTCCAAGCCACGCCAAAAAACGCTAAGACGATACTTGGATAAACCAACCAGTTGATCTTTTTGTCACTCAACAGCACCGCAAACAACACCGTTAGCGCAGGCCATAGATAGTTGATAACGGCCATTTCTAAGGCTTGATGTCGGCTATTTGCCATTCCTAAAGCCAGAGCTAGGAAGATCTCGTAGCAAACGAATAAGGCACCACCGATCAACAAATACGATTTGGAGAAGCGCGACAGCTTAGGTAACCCCATAACACAGACCAACAACAGTGAGCTCACCGTATAAAGACTGGCGGCGCCACCAATTGGGCCCAGTTGTTCTGACACACTACGAGACAATGCAATTAAGCAGCTCCAAAGTAAAATGGCAGCAATGCCGTAGCAGCTATGGCGATGAGATTTCAGCACGCCTCTTCCTTCTTTTTATTGTAATTAGGTAATCAAAGCGAGCTTAAGCAAAGGTAGGCTTAAACACCACTATCGATAAGTTGCAGTAAGTAAAAATAAGTAGCCGAGCACATAACTGTACTCGCTATCAATCATTTACTCAAAAATCTAAAAGCAGTTAGCAGTTATGCCAACAAAAGTGCTTGCAGGTCAGCCAGAGACTTAACCTGATAATGAGGGTCAATTCCTGCTGGCGTCGCTTTCTCTTGGCTATTCAACCAACAGGTCTCAATACCAAAATCCAAGCCACCTAAAATATCAGAGTGTGGGTTGTCCCCGACCATCAATACTCTTTTCTTTGATGGCAATCCAATTAGCTTGTGTGCATGTTCAAAGATTTCCGCGTCTGGTTTAGCGACACCGACTTCCTCAGAAATGATCACATGGTCAAAGTAGTCTGTCATTCCTGTTCGTTCCAAGCGGATTGACTGCAGCTCTGTGAAACCATTGGTGATGATGCCCATGTTCACTTTGCCTTTTAACGACTCCATCAACTCTTTTGCACCAGGTAGCAGAGAACAGATGTCTGCCATTGCGGCTAAAAATGCACTGTTTAGTGCAGCCGTTGTTGTCTCTAACTTTGTTGCCCAGCTTTCAAAACGCGCGTGCTTCAGTTGTGCCGCCGTAATACGGCCATCTTGGTAATCGACCCACAACGGCAAATTAACCTCTTGATAAACTGAATAATCCTGTTCGCTAAAGTCCACGCCGAAACGGGAGAACATCAGCTTCATTCCTTGAAAAGCATCAAAGTGGAACAAGGTTTCATCTGCATCAAAGAATATCCAATCGTACTTCATTTTATTTCCTATTGTTCGCGCGGTTGAGCAGTGCTTGTATTTATTTTCTCATTGCCTCAAAGGCCAGATGTGCATTCTACTATCATTTTTGTGAGCCTGAATATAGTTCTAAGAATTTATAGAAAACAAGCAACAAGTCATGATGTATCGCAAATTTTGCCACATATTAAACCAATACCATACAAGAAATACACTTAAGTACCGGGAGGTACCATGAAGCACTTCTTACCGTCATCCGTCATGCTCACCCCATTCCTTATATGGAATCCACGTATTTACAAAGTGATTTAGCAATTAAAGTTAAGATGCG
>NZ_OSDX01000034.1:0-46705 GCF_900382755.1 Vibrio sp. Evd11 | reverse complement strand
TTAGAGCTTGAGAGACATCCATAAAAAAATCCAAGTGCATTAAATACACTTGGATTTTGACAGCTCTGAAGGATCGTTCAACCGATCACTTTAGTTCTAACTGATCGGCATTACCAGCAATGCTGGCCTCTTTCGTTACGGTTTAATGGTTCGCTTTAACCGTGAGTGATGACATTCTGTTGCACTAACGCATCCAAAATATCTGACGGCATGGTGCCACTTAGCGTTAACTGAGGAGCAAGGTCTTCAACCACAATCACCTGTTCCGTAGTGCCTAAACCATCAGACTTGATCGTAAGCTCAATATCATCCCCTTCCACTTTCGCGTCTATCTGTTGCAGTAACGCGGTCATGTCTGGAGATGTGTTCTTCAGCTCTGGCAATACTTCGCGCAAGTCGATCTGGTCACCTTCAGATAGGCTGAAATCAGTAATGGTGTCTTCAACGCCATCTTCGATATTAAGCCATACGAACGAATCCATACCATCGCCACCGGTTAGAATATCTGAACCGCCACCGCCAATCAGTGTGTCGTTGCCGTCACCACCAACCAGCGTATCATCACCCATACCACCTTCCAGTCGATCATTACCTGAACCACCCGTTAAGTCAGTCGCATTAGCACCAGCCAGTAACTGAACATCATCAGTTTCCGAAGCCAAGTTAATATCAACCGCGTTAGACACAATGTTCAAGTTCAGGTCAATCGATGCCGAGGTTGATGTATCGTTGTTATCAGTCTCTTCAGAAACCGCCTCAACTTTAAGCGTGTAGCTACCCGGAGTTTGAGAAAGCCCTACTGCCTGCAAGCTTTCGATTGCATCCGCCGTTGCTACCCAAACACCGCCACCGAGGTCGGTCACAGAACCGACATCACTGGTGATTTGAGCACCAGCAGGCACATCACTGATATGCAGCGTTAGCTCCTCAGTAATGTCCGTTAAGGCAGCGATAATTCCAACCAAAGGAATGCCGCTTGGACTGGTTGGTGTATCAATCAGTGCATTTAGGTCACTCAAAGTGCCGACTAAGATAACCGAACCAGTGTTGTTGCCGTTGACCATCACCGTAGTCACTGCAGGAAGTGAAACGTTCAATGTACCGTAATCCACTGTCAGCGTGACGGTCATGAGATCATCGGAAAATGTATCAACATAATCAGGGTCACTGACATTGATACCACTCAATAGCTGACCAGCGTCCTCATCAACAACCATGGTGACACTGTCACCATTAACGACAGGTGTATCGTTCACTCCATCGACAATCGCGGTGATCTCCGCAGTATCGGTTAGGAAATCATTGGCACCGTTGGTAGTACCATCATCTTCGACGGTGTAGGTGAACTTAACGTTACCGTTGTATTCATCAGCCGCCGTAAATATCCAGTACGGGCCAGTAATCATAGCGTCATCAGCACCACCTAGGTTCTCAAAGCGCTGTAACTGGCCTTGGCCTTCGTCGAGCACCAGATTGGTCACGGTAATCGTGTCGTTTTCCGGATCGCTCGTTGCAGCAATTAAATCCCCCTAACTGACCTTCTTCAAGGATGTTACCTAAGTCGATATCCGTTGCCACTGGCTGATCATTCACTTCCGTTACCACAACACTGATTTCGCCGGTATCTGTTAAGAAATCATCAGCGCCATTGGTTGTACCATCGTCCTCAACGGTATAAGTGAACTTAACATCACCGCTGTATTCATTGGCTGCGGTAAATACCCAGTAAGGGCCAGTGATCGTAGCATCATCAGCACCGCCCACGTTCTCAAAGCGCTGTAATTGACCCTGACCTTGATCGAGCACCAAACTGTTCACGGTAATCGTGTCGTTTTCCGGATCAGTGGTTGCCGAAATCAGGTCTTCCTCTTTGATGATCAGCTGGCCTTCTTCAAGCATGGTGCCCAAGTCAATATCCGGTGCCACTGGCTCGTCGTTCACTTCAGTAACCACAAGGCTAATTTCAGCATTGTCAGTTAAGAAATCATCCACACCGTTGGTGGTACCGTCATCAATAATGTCGTAATTGAACTTCACATCGCCATTAAAATCATTGGCTGCAGTGAATATCCAGAATGGTCCAGTTATCCCAGCGTCATCAGCACCACCAGCATTTTCATAGCGTGTAAGCTGACCTTGCCCTTGAGTAAGAGTCACACCGGTTACTGTGAGATTATGGTTTTCTAGATCAGAACTGGCTGCAATCAAGTCACTTTCAACACTCACGATTTGACCGTCTTCCGCAATCGAGCCTAAATCGACATCAGTAGCCACCGGAGCGTCATTCACTTCCGTCACCTTAATAGTGAACGTAGTTTGATTGGTTTGAGCTGTATTCGGATCACCCGCGTCAATCAAGCCGTTATTACCACCATCATCGAGCGTTGCATTGATCGTAACTAAACCAGTCTGGTTGAGGTAATTCTGATCTGGATCGAGTTTAAATGTCACAACCCCATTGGTCAACGCGGTATTGATGTCAGCTTCTTTACCGGTAATCACAAGCGAACCATCAGGCTGCAATACAAACGTCACGTCAGGTGAGCTCGTAAACTCAAACACGCCTTGCGCTCCCGGCAGTGATTGATCCACTTGTAACATCAGAACATACGGCGCATCTGGGTTGTCAAAGTTAGCGTCAACATCGTAGATACTGAAGTTGTCGATAGCGATGCTAATATCTTCCGGCGTTTCAATGTTGGTCACATTCACAAACGTCGGTTGATCGTTGATAGGATCAATCACTAAATCAACATCGAAGCTGGTTGGCGTACCTAAGTATTCGGTGTTGTCAGTGTCTGTATCCACCGAGCGAACCGTAATTTGCAATGGTCCGTTAATGCCAAGCACATTGCCCGCATCGCTGTTGTGTTCACCCGAATTAAATACGATCTTATCGAGTGACTGAGCAGGAACATCAAGTGTCCAAAGCTGCGTCGCCGGATCGTAGCTAGCCAATGTCGTGCCATCTGGATAGAAAATAGAAGCATCTTGAGGCACACCCGCCACTTCAACTCGAAGTGTTTCAGGAGCATTTTCAGTAAACGTCCCACTTCCTGTTGCAGACAATTCTTTGTCCAAAATAATCGCATTGATTTCGATATCAATATTTTGGCCTTCATTGCCTGTCACAGAGTCGGTCGGGTTAGTATCGACATCATCACCAACAGGTACCACATGCAGTTTGAAGCTTGGCAAGTTTGCCGCCGCAGTAGGCACACCCAACAAAGATTCTTGAGTGAAGACTTCCACACCAAACTCGGCCGTACCACTGAAGTTTTTCGGTGGTAAAATCGACAGCTCACTCAGGTCGAATGACAGTCCTGATGCTTGGGGCAGTTGATCAAAGCTCAGATCGTTGTTATCGAAACCATCTACATGATCTAACGCTTCAAGCAGAGTATAGGTGTATTCACCCAACGTACTCGTAGAGAAGGCTATCGTGAACACTGGAACTTCCGCGCCCGAACCATCAGTAATAAAACCGATATAAGTACCTGGGTTAGTAGAGTCTTCTTTTATCTCGACCGCAAAACCATTTGATTTTAGCGCACCGCCGACATTGAATTCGGTTGGTTCAATACGGAATTTAGCTACATCATCACTACCAGCGGTAAAGGTAATCGTTTCGGTAGCGCTGACCGCACTTCCGCTTGGAGAAGATCCATCAGCTAGATTGGTTTCAGATAGAGTAACAGGCGGAACCAAATCAATGATTGGATCTTGGCCGTCAGTGATACTCAGCTCAAGTGTTGAGGTATCAGTGTCTCCATCACCATCTTCAGCTAAAAATGAAAACTGTTTGACGATAGTTTCACTGCTTGAGTGGTCGATATCACGAGCGACTTCAAAACTGAAATCACCGTTTAATGAGATAGTGACGACACCCTCAGTAAAACTGAAGATCTGATCAGCATCAGGCAATAAACTTTGGTCTAATGAATAGTCAACACCGTCGTAGTTGAAGGATTGAATTGTCGAACCATCGGCGCCTTCGAAGTTGAATAGGTTATACGAAACCACGGTATCGCCGGCTAAGGTCGGCTCAGTGACAGATTCAACCTTATCAACTAACTCAACAACATCATCTGTGACATTGACGAGAATCTCAGCGGCTTCTGGTGTGTTCGAGCCTCCAGACAGTGCAGAGCGATCTCCATCCGCATCAACGGCATAAATCGGCAGAGCAAAGGTCAACAACGCGTCTTCAGCACCTTGGTGAGAAAGCTCTTCGTACAGAGTGAATTCATAGTTCCCCAATGACGGACTATCAACTTTAACGTCAAAGACCGTAATTCTAGAACCATTGACTTCAACATAGCCTTCGTAAGTTCTTACACCGTTAGTTTCATCAATAAGCTCAAGCAACACGGCTTCGCCATTAGACGTTAAAGAACCCCCAGTATTAAACTCCGTAGGTTCAAGCTCGTAATGATCGATGATGTCGCTTTCGAAAATATTGGCAGTGATACTTCCGCTACCCGCTACCCGCTACGGGCGCGGTTCCCTCTTGAGAACCACCAACAATACCTGCTTCATCAATATCAATACTGTCAACATTAGTCACAACCGGGCTATCGCCATCAGTAATCTCAATGTTAATGGTATTAGTTACAACATCTTGGTCAAAATCCGTAATCGTGATCGGCAGCGAAAAAGAGAGTGAGTCAGTGCCGATCTGTTCGATCGGATTAAACTGCTCAAATTTATAGGTGCCATCGGTATCAAGTGAGATAGTGAGAACCACCTCACCACGACCTTGGATTGCCAGAGTGATCGTCGTACCATCATCAGAGAGTCTTGCCAGCGTGTTCTGATTATCACTGAGTACGCCATCAAACTGCTCTAATGCACTTGCATCAAAGACTGCTGATTGAAGGTTATCACTCCCAATATTGGAGAACGTGCCTTCAATTGCTGCACTGCTCGTTTCAACGTTACTGATATTCACACTTTCAGCGGACGGATCTACCCCGTCAAATACGGTAACTTGCGTGTTGATAGGTGTTGCTAATGGATTTCCAGCGGTGTCTCCGCCTTGAATATCGAAGGTAATATCTATTTGATCTCCAATATAGGAAACTTGGCCACCACCGACAGACGCTACATGATCTATCGGCTGAAAAATCGTTGTGATTAAAGAAAGCTCAATGTTATTTCCAACACTGACGGCATTAATGTCGATACTTAAAACTGTATCGGTACCTTCAACACCAACGATAGAGTTGGTTGCCGCGTCATAAGTGAAGGTGACAGGCTGACCACTTGAGGTTATGTCACTGTTTAGCTCACTGAGTAATGAGGCGAGGGATAAAGTCTCTGGAGCAAAAGAATCTGGAGCGAGCGCTAAACTACCAGCAATGATAGTTTCTGTCGTCGTGATAGATTGAGGATAAGTATTATCAGATATCGAGCCTTCAGTAAGAGCTTCACTGATTGATTGGCCACCTGATGAACGAGTGATCGACCTGAATTCTTCTCTGTCTTCATCAACGGTTTGTTCTGCTAGACCAGCGGTCTAAAAGAATGTCGATGGATGAGTTTCGGTGTAGTTACAATCAATCGTCACAAAGCCAGCATTTGCAGAACCTAACCCACCACCAGCGGCCGTTGCCTCTAAGATTTGAGTCGGATCGGCACCACCTAAAATGGCTTCTTGAATTGCAGCAAGGTCATCTTCGGTGAAGGTTTCTGCGTCTGTTTGCTGTAAGTCAAAATTAACCTCACCGGCGATTGGAGCGTCTACCCATGCGGCAGTTTCATCAACACAGCCAACACAATTCTCTCCAACCGGAATCGAATCATTCTGAACGCCTAATACAAGCTCTTACTTGTTGGCCGTAATCACGATCTCATTTTCACGGATGATATCGCCAACTGAAATCTTTCTTGCGCTGCCGTCAGGCTTAACTACGACGACATCTCCACTAGTTGCTTCAACTACCGCAACCTGGCGCGAAACTTCGATATCCATATATCCCCCGTTGTCACAAAGCACTATTCTCTAGAGCTGTGAAAATTATTTGTAATAGCAATTTCAGGTTTTAATTAAACACATACTTAGCTCTCATCAATGGCAATCCATTGTTATGCCCAATAGGCTTGAAAAGAGAGAAGTATTTCACCTGTTTTTTTATAGTTTACTTACCCTTAAGCCTAGTCTTCCCCATAAAAAATGCCATGTCTGTGCGACGAGACGTCTTTTCACAAATCTAGGTATTCTGGCTGGGATTTGAAAACCTGAGTTAAAAGTTAGTAGGATACTGATTTATATGCAAATAAACGCACAATGTAATTACACCTCTTCGTTTTATAAATATATACAGTAATAAAGTTGATAAATCATTAGCGAATGTGGGGCATTAATAGAGGTGAGATATGCGTTAACAGCAAAGCAGAGGCAAGTCCCACATTTTAGACAAAAACCAGAGTAAAGATGATGTATTTACATCCAGAATCAATTAAACGACTTGCATAATGCACACATGATAGTGCATTAATTCATAACAATGAGGAACTGCTCATTTCCAACGATGAGTACTCTATTTCTCCACCACCAAAAACAAAAAGCCCACTAAGTTGAACCTTAGTGGGCTTTAAAATCAGTATGTAGCGTTATGCTGTTAGCTGTAAAAGATTATGATTTAGCGAGGCGATTCGCCGTCCAAACATAAAGCAGTTCAAGAGCAATCGTCGCGCCAGCCAATGCGGTAATTTCGCTTTGGTCATACGCTGGAGAAACTTCTACAACATCCATACCAACCATGTTGATACCTTGTAATCCACGGATGATTTTCAAAACTTTATCTGAGTTCAAACCGCCGCATACTGGCGTACCTGTACCCGGAGCAAAAGCAGGATCCAGACAATCGATATCAAACGTTAGGTAAACTGGCTTATCACCAACAATACCTTTCACTTGAGCAATGATCTCGTCAACGCTCATGTCATTCGCTTGCATCGCATTAATGACATTAAAGCCGTGACCTTCCTGTTTGTACTCAGTACGAATACCAATTTGCACTGAATGCTCAGGCGAGATTAAACCTTCATTAGGCGCATGGTAGAACATAGTACCGTGATCGTAACGACTGCCCTGACTGTACGTGTCAGTATGTGCATCGAAGTGAATCAGAGCCATTTCACCGTACTTCTTGCCGTATGCTCTTAGCAAAGGCAGTGTAATAAAGTGATCGCCACCTAAACCTAACAAAGTTTTACCACTGTTTAGAATCGCATCAGCGGCTGCTTCTAAACGCTGAGTTAAGTCTTCAGCATCACCGCAATCAAACACAAGATCGCCAGCATCAATCACCGAGGTATGTTCAAATACATTGAAGTTCCAAGGAAACTTTTTGCCTTCCCACGCCAAATTTACCGATGCACGACGAATCGCATCAGGTCCCATACGCGCGCCCGGACGACCCGAGGTCGCCATATCTAACGGCGCGCCCAACACAACCACATCAGCATCGTTATCGATTGGGTTCTGCACCAATGGACGGCGCATAAACGTCATCGCATTGGAGTACAGCGAGTAATCTGGTTTCGTAAATAAATCGTTCATTAAAAATCCTCAAGATAGGTGTAACCCATCAAGCCTTGCTCTAACTCTTCAAGTACACTTTGTTGCTCTTGCGCAGGTACTTTCGCCGTGACCAAATCTTTGTAGTTCTGGCGAATCAGATCTGTATCAATGTGAACATAACGCATCATGTCTTCAACCGTATCGCCTTCATTGATGTAGTCGATATTCGCTTGACCACTTTCATCAACATTCACCACGACACTGTGCGTATCGCCAAATAGGTTATGCATATCACCCAAGATTTCTTGGTATGCGCCTACTAGGAAGAAGCCCATCAGGTAGGGTTCATCTGGGTTCCACGCTGGCACTGGCAATGTTGTTTCAATGCCTTGGCCATCAACATACTGGTCAATCGTACCGTCAGAGTCACAGGTGATATCCAATACCACAGCACGTCGCTCGTCCGCATTATCCAAACCGCTTAGTGGCAACACAGGGAACACCTGATCGATACCCCACGCGTCTGGCAATGATTGGAACAACGAGAAGTTCACGAAGAACTTGTCGGCTAAACGCTCGCTCAACTCGTCCAAAATAGGACGGTGGTAACGGTTCTTAGTGCTCATACGAGAGCTAAGTTCGTAGTTGATACGCAAAGACATCTGCTCAGCCCAAGCACGGTGCTGAAGATTCAGCATGCCTGTTGCAAATTGATTGTGCGCTTCTGCGATATCACTCTGCGTGTCGTTGTAGATCTCAATCAACGCTCGGTCATCATTACCTGCATCTAGCTCTAAGAAGTTCTTCCACATGTTGTTTAGTAACATTGGGGCATCAGCTTCAGGCGCAGCCATATCTTCCGGAGAATAGCTTTCTGTACCGATCACGTTAGTAACAAGCACGGCGTGATGCGCAGTCAACGAACGACCAGATTCAGAAATGATCACAGGTTGTGGCTGATTGTAGAGCTTACAGATATCCCCTACTGTCATCACAATGTTTCGAGCGTACTCAAGCAAGCCGTAGTTCATTGAGTTTGAAGACTGGCTACGTGTACCGTCGTAATCAACCGCCAAACCACCACCAACATCTAAGTACTTCAATTGAGCACCGATATCGCGCAGTTCACAGTAGAAACGAGCCGCTTCGCTCACACCATTTCGTACATCACGAATATTGGCCATTTGTGAACCAAGATGGAAGTGTACTAGCTCTAGAACATCAAGCTGCTCTTCTGCTTTCAAGCGTTCAATAACGGTAAGCACTTGTGATGCAGACAAACCGAACTTCGACTTCTCACCACCACTTGCTTGCCATTTTCCTGCGCCTTGAGAGGCAAGACGAATACGCAAACCTAAACGAGGTTTCACGCCAAGTGCTTTCGCTTCAGAAAGAACAAGATCAAGCTCTGACAGCTTCTCTAGAACGATAAAAACTTTATGACCTAGCTTTTCGCCAATAAGCGCAAGACGGATGTATTCTCTGTCTTTGTAACCGTTACACACGATCACTGAGCTCGCTTTTTGAGCCAGTGCCAATACCGCTAATAGTTCAGGCTTGCTGCCCGCCTCTAGGCCTAGCTGCTTTTGCTCTAATTGAGCTTGGCTCGCTAAGATCTCGTCAACCACTTCTTTCTGTTGGTTAACTTTAATCGGGTAAACAAGCAGGTAACGGTTGTCATACTGATATTCGTCGATCGCTTGGTTAAATGCGTTACAGATATTGTGCACACGTTGATGCACTATTTGAGGAAAACGCACAAGAGCAGGCAAACCAATATTTCGCTGCTCTAACTGTTTTACGATCTGACTAAGCGGAACTTGATGATCCGTTTCGCTCGGTGAAACATACACCTCGCCGTTATCATCAATTCCATAAAAACCTTGGCTCCAGTGCTTTACATTATACTCAGCACGGATGCGTTCCAAATTAACCGAATTTTCCAATTCTAGAGACCTCACACTATAGGGCCATCGACAGAAGATACCTCATTGGAATAGCGAGGTATAACCCAACAAAAAACGTTCGAAAACGATTTGTTGGCTGCATTAACCGATATTATTAAGAGTGAGTCCAACCATTGATATTTGTGGTTACGATTACGTTTTTTTATCGTCGATCCGACTTAAAGTGACAGGTAAGGTATTACAAGGTTTTAGGCCAAAAAACAGGCTGAAGCGCATTAGATTTAAAGCACTTTCTAACAAAAAATCAGGTGAATAAAATACCAAAGACACATAAATTTTTTGGCTAATCTGGTCAAGTTAAGTCAGGGTTGTGGCAAATATAACCACTTATCTACCAGAACTGTCGCTATCATCCCGATACCTTGTATCCTGTTATCCCATGCCGATTAACACTTCGTTCTTCCAACTAAAACTCGCTTACTTCAATGTTGTAACCGCTCAATTATTAAACTTTTCTCGCACATATCTTGTATTCGGTTCGATCTTCTTGTAATTTCAGCTGACCAACCAATCGGTCAGCTTTCGAATTTAGGGGATACTATGAGCCATAATCTAGACCTTGAACCAACCACGTCGAACACCAACGACATGGATAAAATATTCAACCGACAAAAAGATCACTACCGCAGTCATGTTAGTCCAACGCTTGAGCAGAGAAGAAAAGACCTCTCGAAATTAAAAGCGTTGTTAATGCGCTATCAAGGGCAATTGATTGATGCGGTGTCTGAAGATTATGGTCATCGCGCAAAACACGACAGCTTGATTGCTGATATCACCCCTTCTCTTCACCAAATTAATTACAGTGATAAGAACCTTAAGAAGTGGTTGAAGCCATCTCGTAGAAAAGCAGGCTTGATGCTAACACCAGCGAAGATCACTGTTCACTATCAACCGGTAGGCGTTGTAGGCATTATCGTTCCTTGGAACTTTCCTATAATGCTCTCTTTAGGTCCTCTCATCACTGCGTTAGCGGCGGGCAACACTGCAATGCTCAAGATGTCCGAGTTTACTCCTGCGACCAACCGAGTGTTGAAAGCCATGTTGGCCGAAGGTTTTAACGAAGATCAAGTTGCGATTATCGAAGGTGAAGCTGACGTTTCCGCGAAATTTAGCCAGCTCCCGTTTGACCATATTCTATTCACAGGGTCGACCTCTGTGGGTAAGCACGTAATGAGAGCAGCAGCCAATAACTTAACGCCAGTCACTTTGGAATTGGGTGGCAAGTCTCCAACGATTATTGCCCCTGACTTTGATGTGGCTGACGCCGTTGAACGCATCCTGTTTGCAAAAAGCTTAAACGCTGGTCAGATTTGCGTAGCACCCGATTACATCTTATTGCCACGAGAAAAAGTCGATGCGTTCATCACAGCTTATAAGCAATACTTCAAAAAGCTGTATAAAGCAGGCATTGAGAGCAAAGACTTAACCTCTGTGATCGATATGCGCCAATACAATCGTTTGAAAGGTGTGATTGCAGATGCTCAATCTAAAGGCGCAGTTGTTCACACCGTCACCGAACAAGCGCAAGACGATGTAAACCACAGAATGACGCCGCACCTTCTCACCGAAGTGAACGACGACATGGTCGCAATGCAAGAAGAGTTGTTTGGCCCCGTACTGCCTATCGTTCCTTATGATTCTATTGAAGAAGCGATCAACTACATCACAGCAAGAGAACGTCCACTTGCTCTGTACCTGATGAGTCATGATAAGCAGACTCAAGACCAGTTCTTATCAAATACGCATTCTGGCGGTGTTTGTATCAACGACTCGCTAGTGCATGTGGCAGCAGAAGACGCGCCGTTCGGTGGCATCGGCCCTTCAGGCATGGGACACTATCATGGCATTGAAGGCTTCAAGACCTTTAGCCATGCCAAAACTGTTCTAAGTAGAGGAAAAATTAACTTCACCAAGTTAATGCATCCTCCTTACAACAACCCAATCAAAAAGATTCTGTTCAAAGTACTAAATAGATGATTACGAAAAGGAAAAAAATCCTAGATGCTGCACTCCTACTCTTCTCTCAGCAAGGGCTAGAGGGCACATCTACAGGACAAATAGCGAAAACAGCAGGCGTCGCAAAAGCGACACTGTTTCATCACTTCGAGAACAAATCTCTACTGATTGATGAACTGTTTCGTGAACTGAAAATAGAGCTATTTTCTACCCTTGACCAGCACACAGAAATCGCTGAACAAGATCGCTACCAAGCCTTTAAGTTCATGTGGATCACAGGGCTTGAGTGGGCGTTAGAAAATCCAGTTGCGATGAAGTTCTTCACCAATGTTCATTTCGACCCGACGACTCAAACTCGAGAAGTGATTGTTTCAAAGATGTTCGCATCGTTAGACGAGATCATTTTGAAAGGACAAGAAACTGGTGAGCTGATGGTGTTAGACATCAACCTTGTTAGGCACTTCATCCACAGCCACTTTTTGATTTGTGCAAACTGGTTGATTGAGCAGAATGAGTTACCACTAGAGCAGTCAGCCAAGTACATCAGCGATAGCTTTGACATGTGTTGGCGAGCTGTCGGCGGACAAAACCTGTAATTTGCACATTATTTGAAGCTCTTGCTTTCAAAGAACACTCTAAAGCGCCTCATGGCTATATCTATATAAAGGCATGAGGCGCTCTAATTATTTGGATACATTTTAATCACATCACCATATTGACTTTAAGCACCTTCTTTCAGTAACATCACACCATCACTTCAAAAGAGAATAACGCCATAATGAAGTACTAACATCCTGACATCCGATTTATTTTTATAAAAATCATTTGGACATTCGGGGTTAGTGGGCGTTACTTCGTCATCTATTTTCGCGACAAATCAAGCTCTTAAAGATCCGTTTTTTGACAACCTACATCTTTAAGATCAGCACCTAAAGACAGAAATCAGATCAGCACTCTATTTCCTATCTTTGATTGGTACGCTACCTAAGTAACGTCTTTGGCGATCTATACATAGAATTCTGTGTAGGGTTCTATATAGAAAAAGCGCCTCACCCCTTTTACTCGTTTACACGTAAAGGGAGGTATTTTTATGCCTACTATATTAGCCAACAATCTCTCATTCCAGCTCGATACTGGTGAGTGGTTATTCAAAGACATCACCTTTAATTTGAGCACTCGCCTTACAGGTCTAGTTGGAAGAAATGGAGCTGGGAAGTCACTACTGCTTTCGTTACTGGTCGGGCAAAAACAGCCCACAACAGGCAGTATTTCCAAACAAGGCTCGATCGGCTTTTACTCCCAGTTACCTTCAAGGCTGCTGGATAGCACAACCAGCGTTGCTGACTTCCTGGGGGTCACTGAAAAGCTCGATGCCTTGCAAGCCATCGAGCAAGGTAGCTGCGAACTTCAACACTTCAATATCGTTGGTGACGATTGGGGTTTGCAAGAAAGCACTCAACAGCTTTTAGCCACATTGAAAATAACCAGTGGGTTGACCACGCCGTGCCATACATTGAGCGGCGGGCAGCTATCCCTATTGCAGCTTCATCGCTTATTCGTATCAAACTACGACGTACTGATTCTCGACGAACCGACAAACCATTTGGATAACGACGGGCGCAATTGGTTACTAGAACAGTGCCAGTTGTTTGAAGGAAAAGTACTTGTCGTCAGTCACGATCGAAGCTTATTGAGACACATGGAAGGGATCTATCACCTCAATAGTTTGGGCATGCGTTTCTATAAAGGGAATTACGATGATTACTTCACGCAAATGTCGAATCAAAGTGAAGCACTGGACAAGCAGATAACGCATCATCAATCGGAAAAGAAACGGCTCGAGCGCCAAGCTCAGATTAACAAGGAAAAAGCTCAACAACGTGAGGCTCAAGGTAACCGACTCCGAAAATCAGGTAGCCAACCCAAGATATTATTGGATGCCATGAAAGATAAAGCAGGGCGAACCCAAGGCGCATCGGCAACAAGCCACAAGAACTTAAAGGATCAAAACCAACATAAG
This sequence comes from Vibrio sp. Evd11, assembly GCF_900382755.1. NCBI lineage: Bacteria > Pseudomonadati > Pseudomonadota > Gammaproteobacteria > Vibrionales > Vibrionaceae > Vibrio > Vibrio sp. Evd11. Next base: position 33,234 of record NZ_OSDX01000034.1, on the reverse strand, counting down.
CTTCAATCTCTTAAAGAACAGCAAGAGCAACTGAAGCCGCAAGCGTTGTACCTACAACAAGCGAATAGTTCTAAAAAACACTCACTATTAACCGTTGAAGAGTGTCGCCTGAATTTTGGTTCTGGTGCTCCTATTAGCTTCTCTCTATCACAAGGGGAACGATGCTATCTAACCGGGGCTAACGGGTGCGGAAAATCGACACTGTTAAAAGCCATTCATGGCCAACACTCGAACTATATTGGATCCATTAAGCGCTTAGGGGCGACGGTATACTTGGATCAACACTTTGGCCTGTTGGACACCAACGACACCATGTTCGATAGTTTGATGACACACAGCTTTGGGTTAACAGAAAGTGACGCTCGAACCTTGTTGGCAGGGGTTGGGTTCAGACGAGACTCTGTATACCGAAAAGTGGCTTATTTAAGTGGTGGTGAAAAAATGAAACTGGCGATGTTGATCGTTAGCCATAAGCAAGACACCCCGCTTCTATTACTCGATGAACCGGACAACCACCTAGACATCGACTCAAAGCAAATATTGGCGTCCGCTTTACGTGAATACCAAGGCGCATTTATCTTGGTGAGTCATGATGCTGATTTTGTTAAGGAGGTCGGCGTCAGCCAAAACCATATACGACTTTAACCTTCGTAAATTCGTTCACTTAGTTTAGTTAAGCGAGCATCGCTCCGGTGCTCGCCTTTCTCGATTGAGACAAGTAAACTACACGCCTCGAACATCTATTCATAAGGCTAAGGTTTGCATACTCTAGAACAACTTAAATCAGGGCAACTTAAAGGGATTAAGCACTTAAAACTGTCAGCAGAGCTCACTGAATTTCCATTAGAGATCTTAGAGCTTGCCGATTCTCTAGAGGTTCTAGACCTTTATGGAAACCAGCTATCAAGCTTACCAGACGAGCTATCACAGCTGACTAACCTGCGTATTATCTTCGCATCGAATAACCTGTTCACGCACCTTCCTGATGTTCTAGGTACTCTTCCTAAGCTCGAAATGGTTGGCTTCAAATCTAATCAAATTAAAACCGTCAGCGAGCAATCTTTACCTGCTCAATTACGTTGGTTGATCCTGACAGACAATGCAATCGAGGTTCTCCCTCACTCACTAGGTGAAAGACCACGCCTGCAAAAGCTCGCATTGGCAGGTAACAAGATTCGTGTTTTACCAGAAAGTATGGAAAACCTATCAAACCTTGAACTGGTTCGTCTGTCTGCAAACCAACTGACTGAATTCCCAGAGTTCCTTATCAAGCTACCAAAACTGGCTTGGTTAGCGTTTGCGGGTAACCCGTTTTGCAAGCACCCAAACAGCTTAGATAGCGTGCCTGCCGTAAGCTCACAATGCTACTCACTCAATCAAGTGCTGGGCCAAGGTGCGTCTGGGGTAATTTCTCATGCTAACTGGTTAAATCGTGACTTTGAATTCCCACAAGAAGTGGCGGTTAAAGTATTCAAAGGCGAAGTAACAAGCGACGGTTACCCACACGATGAACTCGAAGCGTGCCTTCAAGCTGGTCATCATAGCAACCTAGTGAAGTCTATCGCTCAAGTTGATGAAGAGAACTACCTAGCACTGGTGATGGAGCTTATCCCGAGCAACTATTACAACCTAGGTTTGCCCCCTACTCTTGAAAGCTGCACTCGTGATACATTCAACAAAGGCTTTAAGCTTTCAATTGCTCAGATCAATAGCATTACCGAACAGATGATTGATGTGTTTGAACACCTTCATGCCAATAAGGTTTGTCATGGTGATCTATACGCACACAACACTTTAGTTAACGAGCAAGGTCAGATGATCTTTGGTGACTTCGGAGCTGCGACTATCTACGGTTACCTAACTGAAGAGCAGCAACAAGGTATTCGCCGAATTGAAGCACGTGCGCTGAAGTACTTTATTGAAGACCTATTGACGGTTTGCGCTGCAAGCGATATCAATTCAGAGTTGTATAAGAAACTCGAAAGCTATCACGCATAAGAGCTACCAAGCTTAAGCGTTCAATCAAGTTTCTCCAGAAATGAAAAAGCTAACGTTTATCGTTAGCTTTTTTGTTTTGGAATTTAGTGAATCCAATCAGGCTCAAGTTTGGCTTATTTCTGTTACAGATGACTTAACTAGCTTCCACTTGAACAAGCTTAAGGTAAGAGTGGAGTTCTTGATTCTTATACTCCACTGCCGAATGAATATTGAGGTCTTTACACGCAACAACATCAAACTGGTAACGATTGTCACCTTTATTGATTTCGACTTGCAGCAACCCGCTTTTCAGCAACCAATGACCTTGGGTTTCAAATCGGTCAAACAAACGATATTCCGTTAGACTACCATCAGAATGAAAGTGAACCTCGGTAATGTACCCTGCTGGGCAACTTTTTACCCAAGTCCGCCCTAAGACATCTTCTTCAACAAAGTTTCTTTTGCTCTCGCACCACTTTAAATAATCGGCACTCTCACTCAGATCACTATCAAGGTCATTTTTAGACAGTAACGTTTGCTCTTGCTGTTCACGACAGTAAAGCTGAAGCAGTGTCTGCTGGTTATTACTCATTAATCGCCATCCCTAGCTAATCAATCTAATCCAATCAGGCTTAAGCTACCAACTCATAAGAAACCACATACAGCTGAGAGATACCCGGATAGATATCTTGAATCACGTCTTTGAGTACTTGCAGCGTCATGTTCTCTTGCTGAGCATGGAATTCACCTAAGTCATCAAACAGGATTGGTTCAACACTGATGATCTTAAGGTTACAGAACACACGGCCTTGCTCTAGCGTTGATACTTCCACAACACTGCCCGGCTGGTAATCGCGTTCAGATTCATCGCGAATAGTAATGGTCTTTTTGCCAGAAAGGATGTCAGTTTCAAAACGTTCGAAGAACGTCATAGTGGTAGGTGCGGTCATTTATCTCGGTCGCTTAACATTAAAGGTTAGGTAGATGTTTATATACCAGAATGCGTGTTCAAGCGAATAAAAATTAGATGCGGAATTTCATCTCGTCATTCCCTAGACTGACGAAGGAAGGAGTAGGGAATCTCTAAAGAGCCAAATTACAGGCAATAAAAAAGGAGAACCGAAGTTCTCCTTTTCTTAAACCTTTAAGCTAACTCTAAATTATAGAGATGCTTTCGCTTTTTCAACTAGAACAGCAAATGCTGCTTTGTCGAATACTGCGATGTCAGCAAGAATCTTACGGTCGATCTCGATAGATGCTTTCTTAAGGCCATTGATGAAACGGCTGTAAGATAGACCATTTTGACGAGATGCCGCATTGATACGTGCAATCCAAAGTTGACGGAATTGACGTTTCTTGTTGCGACGGTCACGGTAAGCGTATTGACCAGCTTTGGTAACTGCTTGGAAAGCTACGCGGTAAACACGTGAACGTGCTCCGTAGTAACCTTTAGCTTGTTTTAGAACTTTCTTATGACGTGCACGAGCTTGTACACCACGTTTTACGCGAGGCATTATGCTTCTCCTAAACTAAACGAATTTATAAACTAAAAAGAATTAAGCGTATGGCATCATACGTAGAACTGCAGCCACTTCACATTTTGGAAGGATTGAGTTCGGACGAAGCTGACGCTTGTTCTTAGTAGTACGCTTAGTCAGGATGTGACGTTTACCAGCGTGCTTAAACTTAATACCACCAGCAGTTTTCTGGAAACGCTTAGCAGCACCTTTGTTGGTTTTCATCTTAGGCATGATGAATAACTCCGCATTGTTGAGTTGTTAATAACATAGTAATTAGGGCGAATAAAACCCTACAGCCTATGGCTGCAAGGTTTAATTACTTGTAAAGCCGTTAATTACTTCTTTTTAGGGGCCAACACCATGATCATCTGGCGACCTTCAATTCTCGTTGGGAAAGATTCGACAACTGCAAATTCTTCAGTATCGATTTTCAAACGATTAAGAACGTCAACACCGATTTCTTGGTGAGCCATTTCGCGGCCACGGAAGCGAATTGTTACCTTCACTTTGTTGCCGTCTTCAAGGAAACCAGTCAGGTTGCGTAGTTTTACCTGATAGTCTCCAATATCAGTTCCAGGTCGGAATTTAATTTCCTTGATCTGAACCTGCTTTTGCTTTTTCTTCTGCTCTTTCGCAGCTTTGCTCTTCTCGAAGAGGAACTTACCGTAGTCCATCACACGACAAACTGGCGGCTCGGCGTTAGGGCTGATCTCTACAAGATCCATACCAGCTTCATTTGCAGCTTCCATCGCTTCAGCGATTGTTACTACACCAACAGCTTCGCCGTCTGCGCCAGTTAGACGCACTTCACGAACGCCACGAATGTCACCGTTTAAACGGTGCTGGTTTTGTTTGGCCGGTTGTTGGCCACGTCTTCCGCCTTTAATAGCTATTCCTCCAGATTGAGCTTACGGCTTGAAACCTCGGCTTGGATGTATGAAATAAAGTCATCCACTTTAAATTTGCCAAGGTCCTTACCTTTACGTGTACGTACTGCAATTTCGCCGGCTTCCATTTCTTGGTCACCACACACAAGCATGAACGGTACACGTTTCAAAGTATGTTCGCGGATTTTAAAGCCAATCTTCTCATTTCTCAAGTCTGCTTTGACTCTAAATCCACTTTTTTGCAGTTTTTTCGCAATTTCTTGTACATATTCAGACTGTTTGTCTGTAATGCCCATAACAATTGCTTGTTCTGGCGCCAACCACGTTGGGAAGAAGCCAGCGTATTCTTCAATAAGAATACCGATGAAGCGTTCTAGTGAACCTAAAATCGCGCGGTGAATCATAACTGGCGTGTGACGCTCGTTATCTTCACCTACGTAAGTTGCACCTAAACGTTCTGGTAATGCAAAATCGAGCTGCACTGTACCACATTGCCATGCGCGGTCCAAACAATCATGCAAAGTAAATTCAATCTTAGGTCCGTAGAACGCACCCTCGCCTTCTTGAATCTCGTATGCAATCTCCATCGCCTCAAGCGCTTGCTTAAGATCGGCCTCTGCACGGTCCCACATTTCGTCTGAACCTACACGTTGTTCTGGACGAGTAGATAGCTTAACAACAATGTTTTCGAATCCGAAAGTTGTGTAAGTATCGTAAACCATTTCAATACAAGCTTTAACTTCTTGCTGAACTTGGTCTTCAGTACAGAATACGTGAGCATCATCTTGAGTGAAGCCACGAACACGCATAATACCGTGAAGTGCGCCAGACGGCTCGTTACGGTGACATGAGCCGAACTCAGCCATACGTAACGGTAGATCACGGTAAGATTTCAAACCTTGGTTAAAGATTTGAACGTGACCAGGACAGTTCATTGGCTTGATCGCGTATTCACGGTTCTCTGAAGAAGTCGTGAACATCGCTTCAGCGTACTTATCCCAGTGACCAGAGCGTTCCCAAAGAACACGGTCCATCATTAATGGGCCTTTAACTTCTTGGTAATCGTACTCAGTCAGCTTCTGACGAATAAATACTTCTAGCTCACGGAAGATAGTCCAACCATTGTGATGCCAGAACACCATGCCTGGTGCTTCTTGCTGCATGTGGAATAGATCTAAGTGCTTACCGATTTTACGGTGATCACGCTTAGCCGCTTCTTCTAGGCGCACTAGGTGAGCCTTAAGCGCTTTCTTGTCGTGGAATGCAGTGCCGTAGATACGTTGAAGCATCTTGTTGTCACTGTTACCACGCCAGTAAGCACCCGCTACGTTAAGTAGTGTGAAGTGTTGGCAGAAGCCCATATGTGGAACGTGTGGACCACGACACATATCGATGTATTCTTCATGATGGTACAGGCCTGGACGATCGTCTTTAGAAACGTTCTCATCCAAGATTTCGATTTTGTAAGTCTCGCCGCGAGCTTCGAATGCGTCACGCGCTTCCTGCCAGCTAACTTTCTTCTTAACAACCTGATACTTGGTCTTCGCTAGCTCTTTCATACGCTTTTCAATCTTTTCTAGATCTTCTTGCGTTAGAGAGTGCTCAAGGTCGATATCGTAGTAGAAACCGTTATCAATAGTAGGACCGATCGCCATTTTCGCTTCTGGAAAAAGCTGCTTAATCGCGTGACCTAAAAGGTGAGCACAAGAGTGACGAACGATCTCAAGGCCATCAACTTCATCTTTAGCTGTGATGATTTCTAGGCTTGCATCGTTTTCGATAAGATCACAAGCATCAACACGCTCGCCGTCTACACGACCAGCAATGGTTGCTTTCGCAAGACCAGGACCGATTGATAGGGCAACATCTAGAGTTGATACAGGGTTGTCAAATTGACGCTGACTACCGTCAGGAAGAGTAATAATTGGCATTATTTGTCCTTTACAGTGGTGTTGCACACCAAGCAACACATGAAAATGTTTAATATATGTTTTTCAACCAACAAGTATGTTGATCGGAGATATATGCATAATAAAGATACCCACATAGAAGCAAATACAGATGCCCCATTTGTGAGTAGCCGAACATTGTAACGAAATTATATGAAATGACAATAATGCACTAGACATGAGATCGAGGAAAACTGTCATCTCTAAATGACAGTTAGTTTATGATCAAATGACTAAGGCTATATTTATACTCACAGTAATACTTGCTCTCTGTTTAGGTCTTTCAACCGATAACAGAGAAGCATACGTGCTTATAGAATCAGCCACCCCAGGAATCCTCGGAGCTATTCTTGGTGGGATTACTGCCGGTATATCTATAATTTTTAGCGTACTGCTTACTGCAACTTCATCACCAAATACTAAAGTAAAGTTAGGGACATTTACAGGATTTCTATTGGGTCTCAAAAAAGATATTCTTTATCTTATTATGTGTCTTGTTGCATCCTTACTACTTCCATACCTCAGGGTAACTGGTATCCCATTACTTAGTTATCCTATCCATGATTTGATTCCTAATAGGGATGTGTTTTATACAGCCATTGAGCTCACTATTATCGTTGTATCAGCTGCAATCATTATTGAAGTGTTTAATGTTATGTTTACTCTTTTTCATCATTTTTCAACTTTATTAGATCCAGAAGAACAAAAATAGCCGATCAGGTCATAAGTGAGATTGTCTGACTTACAACCTAATCCTCTGAACTCTATTTGTAATACCACCTACGCACTCATGATTCTTGATACAGCGTTGCGAATGTCTGAGTCGGCCGCGTTAGCAGGCAAGCTGAATGAGATGTATTGGTCGCCACGGAAGCTCATTGAGCGATCGATTTCTGCTAGGCAGTGAACTATTGAGCCTTCAACGATGAATGACAGCTCGATCTCTTTGTTATTCATAAAGCCACCGCTGCGAAATTCAATCTCTTGATAACAGCCCGAACGTGAAGCAAAGCTGTTGCCTTTCAAGAAGCCCTTCTCTACGTCTGCTTTCACCATTGCCATACCCGATGCTTCAACACCTTGGATAATTTTAGCGACCGTTGGCAATGGGTGTACGGAGATGAAGTCACGGTCTTTAGGGTCAATCGCGAAACCGATATCTAGGTTGGTTTCTACCCACACGTGACACTGATTCATTTGCGCGTTCAACGCGGTGACTGGCGTTTCATCATTTAACTTAAGACGGAATGGAACCAGTTTGGTTTCACCCGGTTGGATAACGAAAGGCTCTACGGCTTGAATACGACCCAGTGAAAAGGTTTCGTAGCTTGTGCTGTCTTCCGTTTCTACTTTTACTTCTGTGTTGAGAACCAAGTTAATCAGGTCGATTTGTTGCTCAACGTCGCCACCAATAATGTGAACATTGCCAGACAACTCTCCACCTTGGAAAACTTCAATATTATCTAAGACGGTATCAACCTTTGCTGCACCGATGCCCAACGAGGCCTTTAATTTCTTAAACATATTATTTCCCTTTCTAATTATCTGATTTACGAATAGTTATTGCGTGACAATTTGCGACACTTGCCTCACAGAATCAAGCAATTTGCCCCATCTATGTTGAATAAGGTCACATTGCCCGAGGAAATGTTGAAATCGTGAAAAATTCCGTTACTCTATTTGTATAGTCAAATAAGGTTTCATTATGTCGAAAGCGCCGCTCTACCTTCAGATAAAACAGTTCATAGACGACAATATCACCAGTGGTCACTGGCCAGTGGGTTACCAGATAACCACAGAACTCGAACTCACAGAGCAGTTCAATGTGAGTCGAATGACGGTCAATAAAGCCATTCGAGATCTGGTGTCTGAAGGCAAGCTCATTAGGAAGCCAAGACTGGGGACTTTTGTTTGTGAGCCCGACGAAAAAGCGCAATCTCCCTTGCTTGATATCAACAACATCGCACAAGAAATCAAAGACCGTGGCCAAACGTATACTAGCCAAGTTATCAAACACGATAGCATTAAGGCTGATGAAAGCACCGCCACACGGTTAGGTGTAATGATTAACGCCGAAGTATTCTATAGTGAAATCATCCACTTGGCTGACAATACACCGATACAATTGGAAGCGCGTTGGGTGAACTCTCAAGCCGCTCCAAAATACCTAGAACAAGACTTTTCAACCTCGACACCCAACGAATACCTTTCAAAAAGCTGCCCGTTGAGTGCTATCGAGCACACGGTTGAAGCAATTATTCCAGACTTACAAATCAGAACGTCACTAAAGCTTTCTGAATCAGAGCCTTGCCTTCTTTTGAATAGAAGAACATGGAGCAAAGAACGGCTCATCAGCTTTGCATTGCTCTACCATCCTGGCTCTAAGTACAAATTAAGCTCCAAGATACTTCTAGATTAAAGAACATCATCCTGATCGCCGATCACATTTTTGCAACATCAACTTGATTCGGGTCAGCGTTTAGCCTATTTATTTGTATATACATTTAATGTTTAGCAAAGATCTAGGTGATTATGAATTTGATCCTCAAAAACGCACGAGTGGTCTCCATGAGTTCGGGAGCCGATGGTTATCAGCCCTCTTCCCCTCAAAATATCGCTATCGAAAACGGTAAGATCGTGTCCATCTCTTGTTCAAACCACGAGGCACTTGCTTCTGAATTAGAGCAAGTAAGTGTTGATGGTTCTTTGGATTACGTCACCTATGACTGCAAAAACAAGTTAGTCACCCCTGGGTTAATTGATTGCCACACTCACCTTGTATTTGCAGGTAATCGTGCCAATGAATTTGAGCAGCGTTTGAATGGTGTGTCTTACACCGACATCGCCAAGCAAGGTGGCGGCATTCTGGCGACAGTAACCGCGACCCGCGCAGCGCAAGAATACGAACTGGTTGAAATGGCTTTGCCTAGACTCGATGGCCTGCTAAGAAGTGGCATAACCAGCATCGAAGTAAAATCTGGCTATGGTTTAACACTTGAAGATGAGCTCAAGATGTTACGCGCAGCTAAAGCGTTAGAGAATCATCGCCGAATTAAGATCACCACCACTCTCCTTGCTGCCCATGCTGTGCCACCTGAATATAAAGAACAACCGGACAGCTATATCGATCTGGTTTGCCAAGAGATCATTCCTAAAGCTGCAGAGCAAGGGCTCGCCGATGCGGTTGACGTGTTTTGCGAATCTATCGGCTTCAACCTAGAACAAACAGAACGTGTCTTTGCAGCAGCCAAAGAACATGGGCTCGCGATTAAAGGCCACACTGAACAACTTTCGAATATGGGTGGCAGTGCGCTTGCGGCAAAATACGACGCACTCTCTGTTGACCATGTTGAGTACCTTGATGAAACCGGAGTCAAAGCACTGGCTGAATCAGGCACAGTTGCCACCTTGCTACCCGGTGCTTTCTATTTCTTGAAAGAGACTCAACAGCCACCTATTGCCCTACTTCGCAAACACAACATTCCAATGGCGATAGCGACCGACTTAAATCCCGGCACTTCTCCTTTTGCTGACTTAACGCTAATGATGAACATGAGCTGCACCCTATTTGGCATAACGCCTGAAGAAGCGCTACGCGGTGTAACTTGTCATGCTGCGGCTGCTATTGGCGACTCACAAACCAAAGGTAAAGTTGAAATTGGTTATGCCGCTGATTTGGCTATCTGGAATATCGAGCACCCAGCAGATCTGAGCTATCAAGTTGGTGTTCCTCATCTGCATAAACGCATTGTTAATGGCGAGGTGTGTCATGACTCAATCTAAATCCAACGGCATTCAAGATAGCGCAACAACCGTACATAACTTTGTGTGGACAGGGCGCAATGATCTTGAAGATGGTTCGCAAGGTACTCGTGTCCACCACATCACCAGTCAAGTGCAAAGTAGTCATTCAAATAACGAGCTTACTGATGGCGCTATCGCTTTGGTCGGCTTTGCCAGCGATGCAGGCGTTGCAAGAAATAAAGGACGCGTAGGCGCGAAACAAGCCCCCAACCTGATTCGCCAAGCGCTGGCGAATATGGCTTGGCACAGTGATACACGCATTGCTGATCTTGGCGATATCGAATGTAACGATGGTCAACTTGAAGTCAGTCAAAAACAGTGTGCTTCGGTTATTGCCTGTGCTTTATCAACCAACAAAGTGATTACCCTTGGCGGCGGTCATGAAGTGGCTTGGGCATCTTTCCAAGGCCTCGCTGAGCATCTACATAAAACGGAACACCGACATAAAGCGGAACGCCTTGATAAAGGTCAGCCTGTACACAAACCAAAAATAGGAATCGTCAACTTTGATGCTCACTTTGATCTTCGTGAATTTAAAAGCAACATCGCCGACGTTAAACCCAGTTCAGGCACGCCTTTTAACCAGATCAGCGATTACTGCCACAAACATCAATGGCCATTCCAATACGCTTGCCTTGGTGTGAGTGCAGCCAGCAATACCAAAGCGCTGTTTAACAAAGCTGACCAACTGGGTGTTTGGTATGAACACGACCGCAACATGACCCAAATAAACCAAGTCGCTCAACTGGTTAAGTTACAAAGATTCATCGCTGAGTGTGATTACCTTTATCTCACTATCGACTTAGACGTATTCCCCGCCACTACGGCACCGGGCGTAAGTGCACCAGCGGCAAGAGGTGTGAGCTATGAAGCGCTCGCTCCTTTTCTAGAACAGATTTTCAAACACAGTGAAAAACTCATTATCGCGGACATTGCGGAATACAACCCAGACTACGACATCGATGGCCAAACGGCTCGATTGGCGGCGCGTTTGTGTTGGGACATAGCCAGTGCAATGGCCAGCGACTAATCCAGCTATACCGATAACTACAACTACAACTACAACTACAACTACAACTACAACGATATAACGTGAAACAGAAGGAATTCCAAAATGACGGAACACCACAACAGTGACCCTCGTCTCGACACGACTCGCGAAATTCGCGCACCTCATGGCACCACTTTGCGCGCTAAATCTTGGTTAACAGAAGCACCACTGCGTATGCTGATGAACAACCTAGACCCTGATGTGGCAGAACACCCACATGCACTGGTTGTGTATGGCGGTATTGGTCGCGCTGCGCGTGATTGGAAATGTTATGACAAAATTGTTGAAGTATTAGAGCGTTTAGAAGACGACCAAACGTTGCTTGTTCAATCAGGTAAACCTGTGGGCGTGTTCCCGACTCATAAAAACGCACCTCGCGTATTGATCGCTAACTCGAACCTTGTTCCACACTGGGCAAACTGGGAGCACTTCAACGAGCTCGATAAAGAAGGCTTGATGATGTACGGCCAAATGACAGCGGGCAGCTGGATCTACATTGGCTCTCAAGGCATCGTTCAAGGTACTTATGAAACGTTTGTCGCTATCGCGAAGAAGCACTTCCAAGGCGAAGCAAACGGCAAGTGGGTTCTAACGGGTGGTCTTGGCGGTATGGGTGGTGCTCAACCTCTCGCTGCAACGATGGCTGGCTTCTCAATGATCGCGGTTGAATGTGATGAATCACGAATCGATTACCGCTTGCGTACTGGTTATGTAGACAAAAAAGCCACCAGCATCGATGAAGCGATGGCAATGATTAAAGAATCAGACACGCCAATCTCTGTTGGCTTATTAGGCAACGCTGCTGATGTATTCCCAGAGTTAGTTGAACGTAATATCACGCCTGACGTAGTGACCGATCAAACCTCTGCCCACGATCCACTGAACGGCTACTTGCCGCAAGGTTGGACGATGGAAAAAGCAGCGCAAGAACGTTTAGTTGATGAAGCGAAAGTAGTGAAAGCCGCTAAGCAATCAATGGCGATTCAAGTTCAAGCTATGCTAGATCTTCAGTACCGTGGTGCTGCAACCGTAGATTACGGTAATAACATTCGCCAAATGGCACTGGAAGAAGGTGTAGAAAACGCATTTGATTTCCCAGGTTTCGTTCCAGCCTATATACGACCTTTATTTTGCGAGGGCGTCGGACCGTTCCGTTGGGCTGCCCTATCTGGTGACCCAGAAGACATATACAAAACAGACCAAAAAGTAAAAGAACTGATTCCAGACAACCCACATCTACATAACTGGCTAGATATGGCGCGTGAACGTATTCAGTTCCAAGGCCTACCAGCGCGTATCTGTTGGGTCGGCTTGAAAGATCGCGAACGTTTAGGCCAAGCATTCAATGAAATGGTGAAGAATGGCGAACTGAAAGCACCGGTTGTTATCGGTCGTGACCACCTAGATTCAGGTTCAGTGGCGAGCCCGAACCGCGAAACAGAAGGCATGATGGATGGATCAGATGCTGTATCAGATTGGCCTCTATTGAACGCTCTGCTAAATACTGCAGGCGGCGCAACATGGGTTTCTCTACACCATGGCGGTGGCGTTGGCATGGGCTTCTCGCAACACTCAGGAATGGTGATTTGTTGTGACGGCAGTGAAGATGCGTCACAACGTATTGCTCGTGTACTTCACAATGATCCGGCTACTGGCGTTATGCGTCATGCTGATGCGGGTTACGATATTGCCAAGCAGTGTGCTAAAGAGCAGAAGCTTGATTTACCTATGCTAAACGAAGAACTTCGTCGCCTTTAATGTCTGGAGAGAACATGTTGAATTTATTACTTAAACCAGGACTTCTTGGCCTACCTGAACTTCGTAAGATTAGCCGTAGCCCTGTGAACTTATCACTCGATCCAGCAGCGATTCCTGATATTGAAGCGAGCATGCACGTTGTCGAGCAAGTGATTGCTGAAGATCGTACCGTGTATGGCATCAACACGGGTTTTGGCTTATTAGCGAATACCAAAATAGCCCCTGAAGATTTAGAAGTACTACAGAAAAGTATCGTGCTTTCTCACGCAGCAGGCATCGGCAAGTTCATGTCTGATGAAACTGTGCGTTTGATGATGGTGCTCAAAATTAACAGCTTGTCTCGTGGCTATTCAGGTATCCGACTCAAGGTCATCAATGCTCTTATCGATCTAGTGAACGCGCAGGTTTACCCATGTGTTCCACAGAAAGGCTCTGTGGGTGCTTCAGGAGATCTTGCTCCCCTCGCCCACATGAGTACGGTACTGCTAGGTGAAGGCCAAGCACGTCACAACGGCAAGATCATCACGGGCCTAGAAGCAATGCAGATCGCTGGCTTGGAACCAATCACACTTGCTCCGAAAGAAGGTTTGGCGCTGTTAAACGGCACACAAGCATCGACAGCATTTGCATTAGAAGGTCTATTCGCAGCTGAAGACTTATTCGCGTCTGCAACCGTGTGTGGTGCAATGTCTGTTGAGGCAGCGCTAGGTAGTCGTCGTCCGTTTGATCCTCGTATTCACCGTGTTCGTGGTCATCGTGGCCAAATGGATGCAGCACTTGCTTACCGCCATATGCTTGATCAAAAGAGTGAAATTGGCGAATCACACACTTGTTGTGAAAAGGTTCAAGACCCTTACTCACTGCGTTGTCAGCCTCAAGTGATGGGAGCATGTTTACAGCAGATTCGTAATTCAGCAGAAACTTTAACGATTGAAGCGAATGCAGTATCAGACAACCCGCTTGTTTTCGCTGACGATGGCGACATCATTTCGGGAGGTAACTTCCACGCAGAACCTGTCGCAATGGCAGCCGATAACCTTGCATTGGCCATTGCCGAGATCGGTAGCTTGTCAGAGCGTAGAATGGCGCTGCTGATTGATAGCGCGCTAAGCAAACTACCGCCTTTCTTAGTCGACAACGGCGGCGTGAACTCTGGCTTTATGATTGCTCAGGTGACCTCTGCAGCATTGGCAAGTGAGAACAAAACCTTAGCTCATCCGGCGTCAATCGACAGCCTACCTACTTCTGCAAACCAAGAAGACCACGTATCAATGGCCACCTTTGCCGCTCGTAGGCTTAGATACATGGCTGAAAACACCCGTGGGATATTGGCAGTAGAATATTTAGCAGCAGCACAAGGGCTAGACTTTCGAGCGCCTAATCTATCTTCTCCTCGTGTGGAAGAAGCGAAGCAGATTCTGCGTGAGAAAGTGAGTTTCTACGATAAAGACAGATATTTTGCTCCAGATATTGAGCAAGCTAACCTGTTACTCAAATTATCCGTTCATAATCACTTAATGCCAGAAGGTACTTTGTGCAGTTTCTAGTACTTAAAATACTTTAGTCGACACTAATTAAAGTATCATATAAACAAGGGCTATTAATTAGCCCTTGTTGCATTGAGCCAAAGGCCATATCTCCCTTAAAATCGTCACATACCATCCAACGTATTTATCTAATTGACTGATATATAAGCAAAGTTAACTGGATAGACCATTAGAACGAAGTTAGTTAGCTATAATCCACCCCAGATTTGATGACTAATAGCGATACTATGTTTCTGACACCTTACTTTTCTACTGAAGACAATCAATTTCAATTCACTCGTGAACAGGCTAGCCACTTTGCTAAAAAAGTAGCCGCTGACTTCAACCCAATTCACGATGAAGACAACAAACGCTTCTGCGTGCCTGGCGATCTTTTGTTTGCAGTACTTCTGCAAAAAGAAGGCATCAGCCAAAAAATGCGTTTTGATTTTTCAGGTATGGTGGGTAACGGTATTGCGCTTAGCGTTGACAACAAGTGTGAGAAAGAAAGCTCACTGGTTGACGAGAAAGGCAAAGAGTACCTGCACATGTCTTGTGAAGGTGAAAAGAGCCACGATCAAGCATTCATCGAACACGTAGTAACGAACTACGTTAAGTTCTCAGGCATGAACTTCCCACACATCATGGTTCCTCTTATGGAAGAACAACAAATGATGATCAACTGCCAACGCCCTCTTGTAATTTACGAGAGCATGGAAGTTGAATTTACTCGTCTAGACCTGTCTCACCCAGAAGTTGAATTCTCAGGTGCGACTTTTGATGTTGAAGGCAAGCGTGGCATCGTGACACTGAACTTTGATTTCAAAGAAGACGGCGAAGTGGTCGGTAAAGGCGTGAAACGCATGGTAGCAAGTGGTCTTAAGCCATACGACCAAGCTTCTGTCGACGACCTAGTAAACCGCTTCAACGAACGTAAAGAGATGTTTCTAGCTCAGTTCGCAGCTGCTGCTTAATCAGCATCCTTATTTACACATCTCGATGTAAATAAGCTCTAGAATAAGATCAATAAAGCCCAGCTTGATATCCTCAAGCTGGGCTTTTTTATTTCGATTCCTGATTACACAAATCCACTCAAGTCAAAACTAAATCCAACGTCTAACCTTTTGTTTGTAATCAACATATTCCGCACCGAATAATTGCTCTAGAGCGCGTTCTTCTGGCTTAATTTGGAACTGATTCATGTAGATTACGAAGCCAAAGCTGAGTAGCACACTGAAGATATTCTGGAAGAAGTAGCCAAAACAAAACAATAGGATGAATAGCCCTAGATACATTGGGTTTCGTGTGTAGCCAAAGATTCCACTGTCCACGACTGTAGAAGCGGTCTCGACTTTGATCGGATTAACAGTGGTTTTCTGTTTTCGAAACTCCCATATACCGGCTAATCCAACCACACCACTCAATGCAATTCCGATCCCCAAGACGATGAACTTATAAGGCAATAACACCACTCCTGCATTCAGCTGATGGGCACTGAAATAAGATGCTGAGAATACAATAATGAACAGTGCAACGGGTGGGACTTTTAATTCTAGAGGTTTCATACTTTTCCTTTTTAACATTCCTTTGTTAGTTTAGAAAAAAGCCCAGCAATTGCTGGGCTAAATGTATTAAATAATTTTGGCTAGTGCCTGTAATGGGTGAGCAAGCTTTTCACCTTCAAAGCGCTTCACTTGACTACGACAGGAATAACCCGTCACTAAGCAACGCTCTTTCGGTAAATCTTGCATTTGAGGTTTCCAGCTTAAACCGTATATGTCTTTCGACATTTGCAACTTATCAACTTCGTGGCCAAAGGTACCTGCCATACCACAACAACCGACAGGAACGCTGGTTAACGCAGCACCAAAGTGTTTAAAGATAGCGCCCCACTCTTTTTCAGCGTTCGGCATTTTGGTCTTCTCAGTACAGTGGGCAAACAAGTACCACATTTCTTCACTTGCAGAGCGCTCTTCAAACTCACCCAACGATGGCATTAACCATTCATGCACAGTCAGTACATCGAAGTCTCCGCGCTTGTCAACCAAGATCTCAACGTATTCATCGCGGTAACAAAGCACAAGAGCAGGGTCGACACCCACTAAAGGGATACCGATATCCGCCACCATCGACAGAAAATCAGCGGTTGATTTTGCTTCACGCGCAAAACGACCTAAGAAGCCTTTAATGTGCAGTGCTTTACCATTTGGTTTAAATGGCAGTAATACCGGAGTTTTACCAAGCTTTTGAGCCAGAGTGACGAAATCTTCAATCACTTCTGCATCATAGAAGCTGGTAAACGGGTCTTGAACGATCAATACATGCTGTTTCTTCTGGTCAGAAGAGAGCCCTTCTAAATATTGAAGATCGAAGAGTTGCAGCTCTTTGCTCGCCAGACGATTTTTTAGCGTAGGCACCGACATCAGTGGTGCATCGACATAACCGACCGTTTTCGCCGTTGCGGTTTGAATCCACTTTTGACCCAAGGCAGCGTTAACAACCTTTGGCGCTTTCGCCATCAGCGGCAGCATGGTTTCAATGTTGGCGACTAAATAGTCTTTTGCAGGGCGTTGGTAGCGTGAGTAATAAATGTTTAAGAATCGAGAACGGAAACTCGGAACATCAACTTTAATCGGGCACTGGCTCGCACACGCTTTACATGCAAGACAACCGTTCATCGCTTCGTGAACTTCATGAGAGAAATCGTACTCATGGCGTTTGTTCATTGTATTACGAACACGTTCCACCATGGTTTTGACCGGGGTATTGTCCTTCAGCGCTTCTTGCTCTAAATCGAGAATATCGACGCCTTGTTCCGTTAACTGACGCAACCACTCTCTCACTAAGCCTGCGCGGCCTTTTGGTGAATGACGACGGTCAGCCGTAACTTTCATCGAAGGACACATTGGCGAGCTCGTATCGTAGTTGAAGCACAAGCCGTTACCATTACATTCCATAGCTTGTTTGAAGCTATCACGAACTTGTACGTCGATCTGACGATCGTAGAAACCACGCTTGGTATCGGTCACTTTCACCAATTCAGCGTCACTTTCCAATGGCGTACAGATCTTACCTGGGTTCATCTTGTTGTGTGGGTCGAACGCTGCTTTAACTCGTCTTAGCTCTGTAAACAGTTCTGCACCGAAGAAGTCTGGGCCATACTCAGAGCGGAAACCTTTTCCGTGTTCGCCCCACATTAAGCCACCGTATTTCGACACCAGCTTAACCACTTCATCAGAGACTTCATGCATTAATACTTCTTGCATCGGATCACACAAGTCTAAAGCCGGACGAACGTGTAGTACGCCCGCATCAACGTGACCAAACATGCCGTAGTTCAACTCTTTTGAATCGAGTAGTACTCTAAATTCAGAGATGAAGTCAGCCAAGTTTTCCGGTGGTACACAGGTATCTTCAGCAAAAGCGACCGGCTTAGCTCGGCCTTTCGCTGCACCTAATAGACCCACCGCTTTCTTACGCATGTTGTAGATTCGGCCAATGCTCGCCAAATCGCTGCATACTTGGAAACCAATCACACCGGCTTCTTCGGTTTCAAGCATGCTTTCAAGCTGTGCCGTCAGTGCTTGAACTTGTTGTTCAACTTCCGCTTCATCTTGGCCCGCAAACTCAACCATGTTGATGCCAAGCATCTCTTTATTGGGAACATCCATCAGCAAATCGCTCACGGTGTGCCAAACAATGTCTTGCTTCGCTAGGTTCAATACTCTTGAGTCAACCGTTTCTACAGACAGCGCTTTCGCTTCTACCATGAACGGCGCATTACGCAGCGCAGAATCGAACGTGTTGTATTTCACGTTGACCAGTGTGCGCGCTTTTGGAATCTTGGTTAGGTTTAACTTTGCTTCCGTGATGAATGCTAAAGAACCTTCAGCGCCACATAGAACGCGAGTCAGATCAAAGCTGTCGTCTTGTTCGTTGATTGCGTTCTTTAGGTCGTAACCTGTTAAGAAGCGGTTCAATGGTGGGAATTTATTAAGAATTTGAGCGCGCTTGTCTCGACAAACTGCCTCAGTAACCGTAAGTGCATGGTGAGCAAACTCACCCTCAACTGGCAAGCCATGTGATAAATCAGACTCCAGACACGAACCATCCGCGAACACCGCTTGTAGCGACAACACATGGTCAGACGTTTTTCCATACTTCAACGACCCTTGACCCGACGCATCGGTGTTGATCATGCCACCTAGAGTTGCTCGGTTACTAGTAGAAAGGTCTGGAGAGAAAAAGTAACCGTAGGGACGTACCGCATCATTCAATTGGTCTTTAACGACGCCAGACTGAACTCTTACCCAGCCCTCTTTCTCGTTAATCTCAAGAACCTTATTCATGTGTCGTGAAAGGTCAACCACGACACCTTTTGTTAAGGATTGTCCGTTGGTTCCGGTACCGCCGCCACGAGGGGAAAAGGTCACGCGTTCGTAAGCGGATTTAACGCCCACTTTACCGAGCAACACAACGTCTTGATTTGTTTTAGGAAGGATGACCGCCTGCGGCAATTGCTGATAGACACTGTTATCAGTCGCCACAGCCAAACGGCTAGAATATTGAGATTCAATGTCGCCAGTAAAGCCCGCTGTTTTTAGTTCATCTAAAAAGCGTACGACTACTGGATCGACATCAGCATTGAGTTGAAGTCTTGGTAACATTTGCTTCCTGCCCCTACTTCGCTGATCCTATCAGCATTGGGTTATCTGGGATTTTTAATAATTTTATTTGAATTTCGTCACTTTACTACTATTAAGATCATATAAAAAGGTGATCAAATCAGAATCTCAATGCAAGAATGGAGAAATAGTCACTTTCGTCTTGATTCAGTAACAATATACTGAATAACATTTTGTTAAAGACATATCCATGAGCACATCATAATGAAAAAAAACAAAACAGTCACAACTGAAGATATTCTGCTTAAGCTATGCCAATCAGTCTCAAGCGTACTCACTTCAGCGACGGCTTCTCAGGTGTCCTATTCAGCTATGGTTCAAAAGATCAACAAGACAAGTTTGAAGCCAGACTTTGGTTGTTTCGTCTTATTTGACGGTGGCTTTTCTGGTCTTGTTGTCATCAATTTTACGTCTAAAGCCGCGCTAGAGATCTACACTAATTACATGCGTAACATGGGGATGCCAGAAGATGAGTTGGCCGTACTGCACACTTCAGATGAAGTGGGCGATGTCTTAGGTGAGCTAATGAACCAGTTAGTTGGTGATTTCACCAATAAGATCCGTAAAGAACTGCAAACCAACATCACACAGAACCAACCGAAGATGCTGGCACTCAATAAACAAGTGAATCTTTCTGTTGATACAAATCTAGATCGCCCACAAGCTCGCCGTGTGACTTTCTCGACTGCAAATAACAACATCTTCTACCTAGAGCTTGCAATGGACAAGACAGAATTCATCCAATTGGAAGAATTTGAGATCGCTGAAGACGAATGTCCAGACAGTATCCTGGAGGCAACTCAGAAAAAAATGCAGGAAGCGAATAAGCCAGCACAAAGCTCAGGCAATGACTCTGCAGCCGATCTACTCGATGAACTAGGAATCTAGTGCCTTAAAGCTCTAGTCATTCTGAAAAATCATGTCACTAACGCCATCAATACTCTTGATGGCGTTTTTGTATTACCCAAAAGCCGTCTCTTCCATCCTTCATAATCGCTCACCGCGTAATAACAAATGACTTTTGACTTTGCTGTTACCTGCCAAAACATGTAAAATGTCGGACTTTTCAAAATTTGCGGTAATGATTAAGTAGTCGATGGATAAGAAAAAAGCCCTAAAGAAAATAGCCAAGTGTCTTGAGCTTGGAAATTCAGCGAACGTCAACGAAGCGGCCAATGCAATAAAGATGGCGCATAACTTGATGCTGAAATATGGTCTCGAGAAAGACGATATTGAATTTATCAAAATGGGGAAAACTCAATCCAGTCACCTGTTGCCAGCAAACATCAGCTCTACTCTGTTGCGCGTTATTCGTGGTATCAACACTAAGTTTGGCGTAGAAGCCGTGTTACTGAACCACAAAGGCCTTAAGCGTGTGGAATTCATTGGCGAAGCTGACCGCGCGATCTTCGCTGCCTTTGCTTTCGACATCATTTATCGTGAATTGAACGAGCATACTGGCCAATTCAGAAACAGCTTTGCAGGTTCAGGGACAGGTTCACTCGAAGTCACTCGTCGCGTAAATTCTTACGTTTCTGGTTGGGTAGAAGGTGCGCTTGAAAAGTTGCCAACCATTACCCCAGACGACGAATCAAACAACAAAATCAATAACTATATTGATAAAGAATTTGAAAATATTGACCGTGAAACCTTCAAACAACAACTAAGAGAAGCGATGAAAAACCTCACCGCAGACTACGAAGTTGGTTTGAAGAAAGGTCGCAAGTTGTCTGTTAATCGTCCAGTTGGCGGTGCCCAAGCAGTTAAAAAGATAACTAAATCATAGTGCCACTTTACATTGCTTCAGCGTATTGATAAAAACCATCATTAAGACTTACAGGACTAATTGTTGTCATTCGTTACTTATATGTTTGACAGAAGTACATGATGGAGAAATACGTTGAAAAAAATCACACTAGCCCTAGCGCTTACTGTCGCTTTAACGGGTTGTCAGGCAACTCAACGCCAAAACGCTACAACTGGCGAATCTGAGACTAACTCTGCAACTCAAGGCGCTCTAATTGGTGCAATCGCTGGTGCCGTTGCTGGTGCTGCTACTGGTGACAACTCTAAAGATCGTGGTAAACGCGCACTGATTGGTGCGGCAGGTGGTGCAGCTGTTGGCGGTGGTATTGGTTACTACTTTGACCGACAAGAAGCAGCACTTCGCGAAGAGTTAATGAACTCTGGCGTTCAAGTAGAGCGTGTTGGTGAGAACCAGCTTCTACTTCGTCTAGAAAACGGCATTGGCTTCGAATCAAGCTCTTACGCTTTAGAATCAAGCATTCACAACACACTTCGCGGTGTTGCTCGTATCTTAGTTGAATACCCAGACACTAGCCTAGTGATCGAAGGTCACACTGACAGCACTGGCAGCGAATCATCGAACCAAATCCTTTCTGAGCGTCGCGCTGAATCTGTTCGAGCATTCTTGATTTCTCAAGATGTCGCTGCAGGCCGTGCCATTGCTCGTGGAAACGGCGAGCGTTACCCTCTATGTGACAACAACACCTCTCAAGGTCGTGCTTGTAACCGTCGCGTAGAAATTCAAATCTTGCCGCTGAAGTAGCACGATTAAAGCCCAGTTACCTTTATCTATTGACTTAACCACTATATAGTTGCTTGTCAGTCGTATGGCTTATTTTAAGCGTTACGACTTAACACTCAGCCACATAACGTATTCATACTGATACATCGGCACTGGGCTTTTTTACGAGACTTATCTTTTGCTTATCTTATCCAACTTCTGGTCATCGTCACTCCTTAGAACTCTATTTCTAGCCCTAGTCTTTTCCACGATACAATTGTTCGCCCCACATTTCGTTCATGCTGAAAGCAGCGCTGAACTCTCATTAGCTCCACAACCTCAAGCGCTACAACCTCTAGACTCAACCTCTCAGTATCGATTAGCCCAATCGTATGAGCTGGGTACTGACGTGCCTAAAAACATCGATGACGCATTCTATTGGTATTCGCAATCAGCGGATAATGGCAATGCAGATGCGCAATTTAGACTTGGCGAATGGTACTTGGCGGGGACGAGCGTGGAGCAAGATAACAAACTCGCCTTAGAATGGTTCATCAAAGCGGCACTGAAAGGTAACAAGCAAGCGCCTCTAGAAGTAGCCAAGATCTATGAATCCTCACTTGATAAAGAACTATTGCAACCGTTAGATGCAGCGCAGCTATGGTATGAAGCAGCTTTAAAAAACAATCCTAATGCAGAAGATGGCTACAATCGCGTTCTGGAAGCACAGTTCAACCAACAGCGTGCCAAGCAAATCTCTTCGATTGAACAGCTCAATGACAACGTCAGTGCAAAAACCAATACAAATCCACCAAGTACCTTCCCTTCGACACTAACGTCTAGAGAGCAAGCAACACGTTCTAATCTAACAAGCTCTGACTATATGATTGGCGCAGTGCTGGCCGTTTTGATTGCAATAGTGAGTATCAGCGCGACTCTGGTTATCTCGCGAAAGCGACAAGGCCTGAAATCTGGTGAGTTAAATCAGCAGCAACAGACACTGGAAGCACAGCTTAGTGCGAAAGACTTCACCATTAAGCAGCAAAAGCGTCAGCTTCAAACCATCTACAACGAATTGAAGAAGCAGAAAAACAACAAAGGTCTGAATGCTTTGCAAGTGGCCTGTGCTCTCTTTGGCTACACACCCAAATCTATTCCTGACCAAAAAAGCATTAAGATTCGATACAAACAACTCTCTAAAATCTATCACCCTGACGGTCATGGATGTGACGAAGAAATGAAACGTTTGAACAATGCGCTAAAAACCATTTTACAAAATGTTACAAAACCGTAAACAACTACACATATTCATTTTCCAAGATCGCAAAGATACCGATTTTATTAGTGTTGCAATCGATCCCCCTCTCAAAAACGGGTAACAAACTATTAACTAATGGGTCTTACTTGTGTCATAATTTGCGCCGAAAATACACCTGACTTAAACAGGTGAGGAGAAAATATGTTCACAATAGAAGGCGTTTGTGATTGGTGCAAAAAGCCAAGCCTAGTAAAAAAGCACGACTACCTAGATGGTAAGTGTCATCATGCATGTAAAGAGTGCAATGATATTGCAACCATTGATGTTCGCCAGTTCAATATTGGTGAAATGGAAATGAGAACAAAACTCTCCCAAGCAACACTGAGATAAGTAACATCGTTGAAATATAAGAAAGCGCCTAAGGCGCTTTTTTTGTATCTGGGGTTTATCTTCTTATCTTCTTATCTTCTATCTTCTATCTTCTATCTTCTATCTTCTATCTTCTATACAGGTGTATACAGTGCTTTTCTGCAAAAACCACTGTATACACCTGTATAGAAATCACATTTTTTCAATTTATGAGACAAAATAGAAAAACCAGTCAAATTTAATTTTCAACTAAATATCAATAACTTAAACTGAAACCTCTTACTTGCCCGCAATAAAACGACCAATAATCCCGCAAAAACCGCTTGATCTTATAAGCAACAAAAACTACTGTATACACATACAGCATGTATATAAGGACAGCAAAATGATTCAAGCACACGTTAAAGCCCAACACTCTAGCCCGCTAGTTCACTGCGCATTTACATCAGTTTCTCGTAAAAGCAAAAACTCAAACGAGGAAGCGTTGTTTGCAAGAATGGCGTTGCTGTCCAATCAACATCAGTGGTTACTGTTTACTGCTCAAACGCCAAGACCATCCGCTAAGCAGCTTAAGCAACACAATGTTTGCTGCGAGCGCGTTATCCATATGAAAGCGTCGAACCAAATGAATGAAGTAGAGACAGTCGAGAAAGCAATACGCTCAGGAAACGCGAGCGCAATCGTTGCGAGTACGTCGATCGACTCATTCAGCCAACAATACCTAAGAACGTTAGGCCAACGCTTTCAATGCGAAGTGTTCTTCATTGATGAAACGTCAGAGCGTATTCACTAAGCCAACACCGCTTAGCAATTTAGCTCAGAAACGTAGCTTAATCTTTTAGCTAACAAACTTAAGTTAACTTAACAGCATAGCCCCAAAACACAGCCCAACAGACTGCCTTCCCCTGCCCTACAATTCGCCAATTTTCTAGCGAATAGTTAGGCGGGGGTTTTTATTTGATCAATAGATTTAGCAATCGTTTGCTTTTTATCTGGAAGCAAATAATAGATTGGGTATAATGCCCGTCTAATCATGTGCACACCGCACTTCTCTGTATGACGTTTGATAAAAGATAGGAATGTCTAAATGAGCCTTGCTGATCAAGTTCTTGCCGTAAATGATGACCTACCAATCCGTACTGATAAACCTGTCCACAGTGGCAAGGTTCGTTCGGTCTACTGGTTAACTGAAGAAGATAGCCAACGACTAATTAAAGAGAAAGGCTACAATGTAGCACCCGATGCGCCTTTAGCCATCATGGTGATCAGTGACCGTATCTCTGCGTTTGATTGTATTTGGCGTGGTGAAGGTAATCTAAAAGGTGTTCCAGGTAAGGGAGCAGCTCTGAATGCTATCTCTAACCACTGGTTCAAATTGTTTAAAGACAACGGCCTTGCTGACAGTCACATTCTTGATATCCCTCATCCATTTGTATGGATTGTACAAAAAGCTCGCCCAGTCATGATCGAAGCGATTTGTCGTCAATACATCACAGGCTCTATGTGGCGTGCATACGCGAACGGCGAACGTGAATTCTGCGGTATCGAGATGCCTGAAGGCCTTGAAAAAGACAAGAAATTACCTGAGCTACTGATCACGCCTTCTACAAAAGGGATTTTGAAAGGGATTCCTGGCGTTCCAGAAGCGGATGATGTGAACATCACTCGCAACAACATCGAAGACAACTTCGCAGCGTTCAACTTTACTCAAGCAAGTGACATTGCGCATTACGAGAAACTTCTAAAAGAAGGCTTCAACGTAATTAGCCAAGCGCTAGCAAAAGTCGATCAAACCTTTGTCGATACGAAATTTGAGTTCGGCTACGTCAACGATGCTCAAGGCAAAGAAAAGCTTATCTACATGGATGAAGTGGGTACTCCAGATTCGTCTCGCATTTGGGATGCTCAGGAATACAACAAAGGCAACATCGTTGAAAACTCTAAAGAGGGTTTCCGCCAGTTCTTGCTTAACTACTTCCCTGATGCAGACATCCTTCTGAACAAAGAACGCATGCCAGAACGTGAAGCCTTAGCTCGTGACAATGAGTTACCTCTTGATTCACTGATGTCTCTGTCGCGTACTTATCTTGATATCGCAGCGAAAATCACAGGCGCGGAGATCGTACTGAGCGACAACCCTAAGCAAGAAATCATCGATGTATTGCGTGCTGACTATGGTCTAGTCGACTGATTGACTGATTGACTGATTGACTGATTGCATTCTAGAAAGCGAGTAAGCTCGTAAACACAAATTTCAGAAACTAAAAGGGCCTCATCATTATTGAGGCCCTTTTTCGTGTGCGATTTTTAATATTCTTTGAGCTCGCTCCTAAGCTCTAAGCTCTAAGCTCTAAGCTCTAAGCTCTAAGCAATACTGATAGATTAAAGCTTAATAGTAAACTCTTCTCCAGTATTCTCGGCAATCACCAAATGACTGCGCGATTCAATGTACTCGATCTGCTCTTCTTCAAGAGAATATGGCATAGCAACTTTGAGTTCATTGATCCCCTCTAGCTTGGCTAGCTTGAGTAAGGTAACAATGTTTGACTCATCACTTTTACGCGTCGACATCGATTTCAATGCCATCTGCCATAAACGATCTTCAGGGCTTGCGAGCTCTTTAATGCTATCTCGCCAGACAGTACTAAATACTGGCGCAATCGTGGTTAGTGCTTCCAGAAAAGTCCATTTTTTACTGCATGAGGCGCCAAGAAATGTTGTGTAATCAAACTCTACACGCGTCTCTGTCTGTTTATCCATGATGTCCCCCGACACTTTGACAACACAATATACTCAATATCTATCAACTCTTTCTTTATAGCAATAGGATATAGAAGAATAGTCTTTTATGACCTTTTGATTGGTTAAAAAGGCATATAAAAATCAAACTTGTAACAAAATAAGTACTGAAAAAACATATATGCACCTATTTGATTAATATTTTAGAGATAAAACTAATCCATCTATTTGATATCAATTATCCGACTCGCTTTTTTGTACTGAATACGCCAGCCAGACCATGTCGGGAGCTCCCAACGTTTTGGCGATAACTTTCGACTGCCCGATTGATAATGAACGTAAATCAGCTTGCGTGCCGGCAGGTATTCGACTTCGAGTTGCAAGTCGGCAAGGCTCAATGCAAACGGGTACTTTTCCGAAAACTCTGAATAGAGCCAAGTCGGGATACCATCGAATGGAATATCTGCATGGTCGAACATTTCCAATTCGCTCACATCAGTGACACCTAACACTTCAAGCTGCTTTATTAACCATAGCTCAAAGTTAATGTTCTCAATTTCTGGTGTGTATTGGGTTTGTTCATCGAGACCGAGTTTCACATACAGCTGCCAATGTTTGATTTGTTGAGTGCGAGCTTGTGCAAAACCCGGAAGTTGAACCCCATTCGATACAAGATCGACGATCGGCTTTAACGATAGTTGCCCTTCCGCTGCCACGAGCTTGGTCGTGATCGTGCGGCCGGCATACACCAACGCCATCCCAGTATAGACGCCGTCATCATTCACAATCGTTTCACCTTGCTCCCACTCTCCTAGCTCAGCATCAATGATAAGCTCAAGAGGAATGGGGGCCGTGACCGTCGCTAAGGTCAGTGTTTGCTTAACACCTCTTCCCGGCAAACTATGAGTGTCTAACACCAACATCGCTTGTGCATTGTCCGGGAAACGATTCTGACGGCCGAGTACTACCTCTAACACTCCGTTGGCAAAGGCTTCTTTCCTTTTCAGTCTGCGCACAAAGACTAACTCAGGATGCAGCTTAATAATGGTGTCAATCAGTTCAATACGCAGGAAACGGGACGCGACTTCTAATTGAGGAAGTTCAAACACCTCACGCATTTGCTTAGCCAGTCCTTGCGCTTCATTCAATGCCTGCTGGTCGATTTCTAGATTCGGATAATCACGGCCACGAACAATCTGAATTAAAAGGTTTAAATCACACCCTTCCTTTTCTTGTTGAGCCAGCGCTTCAAGATGTTCTGCATTATTCGGCAACTGATATAAGCGAGCAGGAACGGACAGCGCAGCCGTGAGATCCACCATGGCTTCTTTAAGTGCTTTGGTTTTGATTCGCGTGACAATATCGGCATACAAAGCATCAATCGGCAGCGGGTAGAGCTTTTTGCCATGCTCGGTGATTTGATGGTCGCTATTAATCGCTTCCATCATCAACAAGGTTTTAATCGCACTGTTTAACGACTTCTCAGGGATTGGATCAAGAAAAGATAAGCTCTCGATCGAGTTGCCACAACATGCCGCAGCCAACATAGGTTCTGTTAGTTCTTCGCGTTGCAGTTCGGGCGGTGTCACTAACTCTAATGCGGCGTGTTCTCCGTATAAGCGAACGCAGACACCATCCATTACCCTGCCCGCACGGCCAGCTCGTTGCTTGGCACTGGCTCGTGATATAGATTTAAGCATCAGAGTCGTTCTACCGTTTCGTTGAACGGTGCGTCTTTCTAATCCTGAATCTATCACCACACCAATGTCAGGAATGGTTAACGAAGTTTCTGCCACGTTAGTAGCAAGGATGACCTTTCGCAAACCGCTGCCATCATCGCAACTACCAGTATTGCGACCAGACAGTGCGAGATCTCGCTCTTTATCACTCACCGACGCATGCAATTTAACCACTTGGATATCTGGATTCTTCGCCAAGGCTTGTTCGCATTGCACGATCTCTTTTTTACCTGGCAGAAAAACCAACATATCGCCAGAAGAAGCGAGCAATTGATGATTCACTTCTTCGGCGATGCGCTGCTCTAGATGTCGAATGTCAGGTAATGCTCTCGATTCGTTCGCTCGGTGTTCAATCTCAACTTGATAAGTACGCCCTTCACAGCTTATGCGATTCGCATCCAAATACTGAGCAAGGCGTTCACCCTCAATGGTTGCTGAAGTGATCACCAAACGATGGCTCTCTTTTTGTTTCAGAATCGCCACCAGCAAATCAATATCCCAACGCCTTTCGTGAAATTCATCGACAACGATGACATCAAAGCCAGCAAGCCCATCTTCGGATAGCCAGCGCAACGCGATTCCGGGAGTAACAAAAACAACGTTAGTTTGCTCGTTGTATTCCGACTCAAGCTTGATCGCATAACCCACTTTGCTACCAAGCTTCTCGCCCGATTGCTGTGCGAGATATTTAGCCAGTGAAGTACACGCGATACGTCTTGGTTCAACCACCAGAACTCGCCCGTGTTGGGAAGCCCAAATTGGTAAGCGCGTAGATTTACCTGATCCGGTTTCAGCCTCTACGACAAGGTGAGAATCAACGATTTGTTCGTGGAATACGTTTTGATAAGCATCGATGGGCAGTAATGACATAAAGAGGGAAAATCGCAAAAAGTGTGAGCAAAGTATAACGAATTATGACGTTCAAATTCGATAAGTGTGGGACATGGGTAAGAATATCATTTTGTTTGCAAAGATCGGAGGGAAACTATTTACAATTGAATAACTAAACCGTTATCATTTTTCAGTTACCCTTTCTCCCATATTAGGCATCCAATGAACAACGATAAACGCCCTCTATATATCCCTTACGCTGGTCCTGCTCTACTAAGTACACCTCTTCTAAACAAAGGCAGTGCATTCTCTGCTGAAGAACGTAGCTCTTTTAACCTTGAAGGCTTGTTACCGGAAACAACCGAAACAATCCAAGAGCAAGTAGGACGTGCGTACAAGCAATATTGTAACTTCGAAAGTGATATGGATAAGCATATCTACCTTCGTAACATCCAAGACACAAATGAAACGCTTTTTTATCGTTTAGTTCAAAACCACATTTCTGAAATGATGCCTATCATTTACACGCCAACAGTTGGCGCAGCATGTGAGAACTTCTCAAATATTTACCGTCGTGGCCGTGGTCTGTTTATCTCATACCCGAACCGCGACCGTATCGATGATCTACTGAATAATGCGACAAACCACAACGTTAAAGTTATCGTGGTTACGGATGGTGAGCGCATTCTTGGTTTGGGAGACCAAGGCATCGGTGGTATGGGTATTCCAATTGGTAAGCTAGCACTTTACACAGCTTGTGGCGGTATCAGCCCAGCTTACATGCTACCAATCGTGCTTGATGTGGGTACCAACAACCCTCAACGTCTTGCAGACCCAATGTACATGGGCTGGCGTCACCCTCGCATCACAGGTGCAGATTACGATGCATTCGTTGAAGAGTTCATCCAAGCGGTTCAACGCCGTTGGCCAGATGCTCTAGTTCAGTTCGAAGATTTCGCACAAAAGAACGCTATGCCATTGCTTGAGCGCTACAAAGATCGCATCTGTTGTTTCAACGATGATATCCAAGGTACAGCAGCAGTAACGGTTGGTTCTCTACTTGCAGCATGTAAAGCAGCAAACACCAAACTTTCAGACCAACGTATTACCTTCTTAGGTGCGGGTTCTGCTGGTTGTGGTATTGCTGAAGCCATCATTGCTCAAATGGTGTCTGAAGGTATCAGCGATGAGAAAGCGCGTTCACAAGTTTACATGGTCGACCGTTGGGGTCTTCTACAAGAAGGCATGCAAAACCTACTTGATTTCCAACAACGCCTAGTACAAACCAATGCGAACACCAAAGATTGGGAAAGCGACGGTACGGGTTTCTCTCTACTAGACGTTGTTCGTCATGCTAAACCAACCGTATTGGTTGGTGTATCTGGCGCACCGGGTCTGTTTAGCAAAGAAGTCATCAAAGAGATGAACCTTCACTGTGAACGTCCTATCGTATTCCCACTATCAAACCCAACAAGCCGTGTTGAAGCAACACCAAACGACATTATTCGTTGGACTGATGGTCAAGCACTTGTTGCGACAGGTAGCCCGTTTGAGCCAGTAACTCATAACGGCACCACTTACCCAATCGCTCAGTGTAACAACAGCTACATCTTCCCTGGCATCGGCCTTGGTGTATTGGCTGTGAATGCTTCACGCATCACTGATGAAATGCTGATGGAATCAAGCCGTGCGCTTGCAACGTGTTCTCCACTAGCCATCAATGGTTCAGGCGCTCTACTTCCACCATTGGAAGAAATCCACACCGTGTCTAAAAAGATCGCTCTTGCTGTTGGTAAGAAAGCAATTGAACAAGGTGTTGCACTAGAGATCACTGAAGAAGCACTGCAACAAGCGATTGACCAGCACTTCTGGCAGCCGGTTTACCGTCGTTACAAGCGTACTGCATTCTAATAAAGCGTGCTGTACTTTGAATAAAGCGTACTGCGCTCTCAATAAAGCGTACTGCGCGTTGAATAAAGAGCGTTAACGACTCTTATATCAGCCTCTGCAACTGCAGGGGCTTTTTTTCTTTACACTGTCTTGTCTTTTTAACTGATTTTTCTCATTTTTATTTGGTATTATCGAGCACTCAAAAAATTATGCTCATGCACAAAGGACCTTACCGAGAGTGAAATTCGATTCTCATATCTTCCGCAACTACTTACCTAAAGCTTGCAAGAAACTGCAAGGCTTTCTGTATGGCTCTTTCCTAGTCTTTCTGGTGGGCAGCGCTGCAGTTATTGCGATCGATTTTTGGGTTTCATGGCAGGCTAAAGATCGCATCATCTACGAAATCGATGAAGTCCCTGAACGCGAAGTCGCCGTTGTGCTTGGCACCAGTAAATATTTGGGCAGAACGCTCAACGATTATTATAAATATCGAATTGAGGCCGCAATTGAGCTTTTTGATCGTGAGAAGGTCAATCAATTCTTACTGAGTGGCGACAATGCTCATCGTTCTTACAATGAACCTTGGACGATGAAACGCGACCTATTGAGAGCAGGTGTCCCCGACGAGCGTATCAATCTGGATTATGCTGGCTTTCGAACTTTGGATTCCATTGTTCGTGCTAAGAAGATATTCGACACCGATAACTTCCTGATCATCACTCAAGAATTTCACTGTGAAAGAGCACTGTTTATCGCAAATTCTTATGATATTCATGCGCAATGTTTGGCGGTTTCCGGCCCAACTCATCACTCAGGCCTCTCAATACGTTTAAGAGAAGTTTTTGCACGAACTAAAGCGTTTCTTGATCTGTATATTATGGGCACGACACCCAAATTTTTAGGGCCTAAAGAACCGATTCAGCCGAACCCAAAACAAGAATCACCCCCGATTCCTAGCCCGATTGCAGACCCAGCAGATACCGATGTGTAGAAATCTACACATTTTAAATTTGTTGCCTCACACTTCCCCACTGTTACACAAAAACACACCAACACGCCTTTATTAACTTAAGTAACATTCTCCCAACAAAGTCTGACCCTACATCAAGCCATACACCTCGAAGCTTTTTACTTTGAGGACTGTATAACTTGAAAACAAGATACCTCGAAAATAATAAGCACCACTCAATGAAGTTGGTGCACCAATAAAACGAGGATAAACAAAAGGAGCGTCTTATGACGGCACTTGTTACTACATTGAAACACTGGTTGTTTACCCGCAACAGCATGATATTAATCGGCAATTTCGCGTTATTTGCACTTTTGATCAATACCCTCCCGTTCGAAACACAAGTGAACACTGGCCTAAGTATTCTCGTGTTTGTTGCGATCTTATGGTTAACCGAGGCTATCCACGTCAGCATCACCGCTTTGCTCGTTCCCCTATTGGCTGTCTTGTTCGGTGTATTTAACACGCCCGCTGCTTTGGCTAACTTTTCGAACCCAATCATCTTCCTATTTATGGGTGGTTTTGCCCTAGCCGCCGCGCTCAACAAGCAAGAGCTAGATAAAGCGATTGCTGACAAAGTGCTGATACTAGCGAAAGGTAAAATGTCAGTGGCGGTATTCATGCTATTTGGTGTGAGTGCTGGATTATCAATGTGGATTTCAAACACAGCGACCACCGCGATGATGCTGCCTCTTGTTCTCGGCATCATGAACAAAGTCGACCAAAGTGAAGACCGCAACACCTACGTATTCGTACTACTAGGTATTGCTTACTGTGCATCGATCGGTGGTATTGCAACCGTGGTAGGCAGCCCACCGAACGCAATCGCAGCTGCAGAAGTTGGTTTGAGCTTCACTGAATGGATGGCGCTTGGCCTGCCGATCACGATGATCTTACTGCCAGTCGCGATGATTATTCTGTATGTGATGACTAAGCCAAAGCTTGACCACAAATTCGAGCTAGACCACGCTCCTGTTGAATGGACGAACAGCAAGAAAATCACACTGTCTATCTTCCTTCTAACGGTAACGCTTTGGATATTCGGTAAGCCAATCAATGCAATGATCGGCGGCTTCTCGAAGTTTGATAGCTTGGTTGCGATTGGCGCGATTGTACTGCTTGGCGCTTCTAGAGCGGTCGAGTGGAAAGATGTTGAGAAGACAACGGATTGGGGCGTATTAATCCTATTCGGTGGCGGTATCTGTTTAAGTAACATTCTTAAAGCGACAGGCACCAGTGTATTCCTAGCACACTCACTCAGCGGTTTCTTAGAAACAGCAGGCGTTCTGCTAACGATTCTAGCGGTAGTAGCGTTCGTGGTATTCCTAACTGAATTCGCAAGTAACACAGCCAGTGCTGCACTGCTTGTCCCAGTCTTCGCAACCATTGCTGAAGCACTAGGTATGTCGCCAGTTATCTTGTCAGCTCTGATTGCTGTTGCCGCTTCTTGTGCCTTCATGCTACCAGTTGCGACACCGCCGAATGCGATTGTCTTTGCTTCTGGCCACATCAAGCAGAAAGAGATGATGCGAATCGGTATGGTGTTGAACCTAGTTTGTATCTTAATACTGACGCTGTTCGCTTGGATCTTCTGGTAAACACGAACGCCTTATAGTTAGGCTATACCTAAACTGGCTGCAGCTCCCCCGCTCAGCCAGAAAAAAATATCCGCCTTCTTAGAAGGCGGTTTTGCTTTATAACCCCCTAGAAGGGGG
>NZ_OSDX01000094.1:0-13890 GCF_900382755.1 Vibrio sp. Evd11 | reverse complement strand
ATAGCTAAAGCTGACCGACTAAAGTCGGTGGTTTTAACCTTTTAGGAGACTAATAAAAAGACTCGAAGCTGGCTAGAAGGACGCTGCCAGCTTCTAATGTATAAGCTTTTACTCGGCACTAGCAGCGTGATTGAAGCATTGTCTCGTTACCAAGCCCCATTTTTCGTCCTGATATTGATCTTCCACGTAGTTACCTGATGTGTAGTCATTAACGACCTCTCTCCAGAACTTAACTGCATGCTCTGCACCCAGTACTTGCTTGATCTCCCAACTGCCTTTTAGATGTTCAAACAGCTCACAGATAAACCGTTTCCCTACTTTGTTTTTTCGAAAATAAGGGACGACATAGAAATCGCATATCTCAAACTCATTTGGCGCTTTGCTTTCAATTGCTGTCAACGCAGCAGGAACTCCATCAATGTAGAGTAAGTAACCTGTCACGGTATCACCAAGCGTCGGATAAATCTCAAACAAGCCATACTCGTCTGGTTTATCTCCGATGATCTTTGAAAACTCGGCGGCATAACCCTGATATAGATTCGCGTATACCTGTTGATTACCACTATAGACTGTCACGATGTTCATAAACTGATCTCTGTATTGTTCACTCTGCAATTCATGTGAGCGTATATTTACCACACTCATTATCTCAGTGATCGTAAAGGGAGTTACCGATATCAGACGATTATGTAACCAAAAACTTAAACTCTTTTGAAGCTTTCGTTGGTAGCATCTCGATGACTTCGTATTTAGCTATACCTTCACGATGAAATGGATCTTGAGTAAGAATCGCATCTAGTTGCTCTCGATTACTAAGTGTAGATAAGATAACGCCACCGGTTCGAGGGTTCTTACGACCCGACAACTGAAAGTGCCCGAGTTCATACTGCTTGTTTAAAAACTCAACATGTTCTGGAATGAAACGATCGACTTCCTTCAAAAGCACTTGGTATTCGAGAGAAACAATAAACATTATATTTCCTTACTGTAAAAGAGATTAGTATTGAGAGTATTCAGTTACATAGATAACGCTTTACGATAATAATTGGCGTTTTGATTTTGCCCTTTGAACACGGCGTAACTTTCAACGCGCTCAACTAAATCAAATCCTGTATTGGATAGGATTTTATTTGACCCTACATTACCCACTAGCGCATAGGCATCAACATATTTAAGGGAAGAGTGCTCGGCCAAGTAGATAAGTAACTTCCTCACCGAGTTGGACGCAATACCTTTAGAACCAAATGCGTGACCTACTCGATAACCTAGTTCTCCACTTTCAGTGTTCTGGTCGATATCACGAACGTTGAATCTCCCACAAATAGTGCCATTAGCGTCTTTGATCAACATAGGAATCATCTCGCCATTGCCATACTCTGTAAGAAAACTCGTGACTTGCTCAGCAACGCCCGCATAAGAATAGAAACTGTCTTCCCGAGCTGGGACAAATTGCTCAAACCACTCTCTATTTTCGACTTCAAACTCCAATAAAGCACTGACATCGTTTGAATGAAGTAAATGCAAAAATATATCCATGATTAATACTCTAACGCTTAACTAAAAAGCCGCACCTTATGATTCATATAATGCGGTTTCTATTCTGAATTTAAGGTAGATCTCTTAACTTCTTAGCAGGGTTGCCTGCATAGATACCTTTCTCAGTGATGTCTTTGGTCACCACACTGCCCGCGCCGATTACCACCCCTTCGCAAATGCTGACAGACAACACTGTCGCATTCGAACCAATAGTAACGTTATCAGCGATAACAGTTCGCCCCCAACTGTCTGGGTTTGGATCTGGCTTGCCATCTTTAAACAAGTCATTCGCGAACATCACGCCGTGGCCTACGAAGCAGTCACTTCCGATAATTACATACTCACAAATAAAGGTATGAGACTGAATCTTACTTCTGTCACCGATAACCGAGTTCTTTTGAATCTCAACAAAAGGGCCAACGAACACATCATCTTTAAGCTCACAGCCATAAACGTTGCTTGGTTCGATGATAGTGACATTTTCGCCACACGTAATATCAGTAATCTGCGCCTTTAAAACTCTAGGACTTGCCATACTTCCTCTCGACATTGGCGTCATAATTCAACCTAAGCGATTGTGCCTTATGCATTAAAGTGCATCAAATAGATGTATTGAGAGTTGGCAGTGGATCAAAGATTCTGCATAAGTTAAAACAAGCCAACCAACACGACTGACAACAGTATGCCTCCGATAAAACTTGGGGCATGAAATGGGCGAGCTTTAGATTTTACGTACTCTTTCTGAAGGTCTTCTTGGTAAGTTTTGACAGCAAGTTCTTTTACATAGTTATTTTGCATAATAAGCTCCTTTTCAATGAGTAAAAGAAGCTTAAGACTTGAAGTTAGGTTGAGGTAAAGTGAAAATTCAAATTAATCGGCATGTTTGTCTTGCTACTCAATAATGACTCTGAAGACATCGTTATTCACACCGCCAACATCCACCAACTCTCCGGGCTTCATAAGAAGCGAAGTATTTAATTGTCGAGTTGAGCGTGGCTCTTTCTTTTCTCGAATCACTAACATATCGACGAAGTAGCCAGAGTCTTGCTTTCGTATTGAACCCGAAAACGTCACGCTTTCAACCCTATCCGCGAGCACTGAACTAAATGTTTTATCCTCTAAAACACCTGCCGAGATCGATGTATCGCCATAAAATAGCGTGATGTTTTTTGGGTCGGGTATCAATTCTTGATTGGACGAACACCCTATTAGGGCAAGGCACAGCAGTAAAATAATTCGAAATTGCATAAACTGGTTTTCTTTCTTACGTTAAGCGTCTGTTTTTCATATTAAAACACTTCGACTTAATAAGCACCATATGTCGAGAATAAGCTTAATTATATCGCTTTGAAGGAGTTGTGTAGCGAGGCTTGATGATTGATTAACGTCTAGGATGACATTAACTGATCAGATCTACGGTTGATGTGCCACTCCATATTTAGGAGTTTAAACCGAGATCTGATCGCTGTTATCGAGAAAGGTTAAATGACGTTTAGTCTTGTGGTGGCGTGCCTTCGCAGTTAGAAACGACGGCATCAATTTGAATTAGAGCATTCATAGGGATCTCTGAAACCCCAACCACCGTTCTTGCTGGTAAGTCAGCGTTAAAGAATGTGGTGTAAATCTCGTTCACCACCTCAATATCTGAAACATCTTTAAGCTGAATATTAATTTTCACAGTATCGTCCATGCTGTGGTCAACACTTTCGATTATCGCTTTAATATTTTGTAAACATTGTTCCGCTTGCTCTTTTACACCACCAGCAACCACTTCATTAGTTTTCGGGTCTAAAGGTAGTTGACCAGAAATATGATTGTAGTGAGAGAAAGCAACGGTGTGCGAATAAGCCATAAAAGGTGCATCGACAGTATTATTAGCTTCAATAACCAACAAACGAGTGTCTTCAGGTAATTGCGGCGGTGTACCGTCGCCATGTGAAACGGATGTATCAATTTGAATTAAAGCGCCCATTGGTAGTTCAGCGGCATTAACAACCGTTCGCGCTGGTACATAACTTGGGAAGAACTTAGCGCAAACTTCATTTACCTTTTCTGCATCTTCAACATTTTTAAGGTAGATAGTGGTTTTAACCAC
Organism: Vibrio sp. Evd11; assembly: GCF_900382755.1. NCBI lineage: Bacteria > Pseudomonadati > Pseudomonadota > Gammaproteobacteria > Vibrionales > Vibrionaceae > Vibrio > Vibrio sp. Evd11. The sequence continues at coordinate 10,259 of NZ_OSDX01000094.1, read as the reverse complement.
ATCATTCATGACATGACCGATACTCTCTAGAATCGTCTTAATGTTTGCTAAACATTGTGTCGTTTGCTCTGTGATACCACCTGAAACCAACTCTCCTGTATTTACATCGATAGGCAATTGAGCCGAAAGATTGTTGTAGTGAGAAAAAGCCGCTGTCTGCGTCGATACAACACTCTGAGGTGCATTATCTGTATTTCTTGATACCTTAACTAGTGCGCAAGGTGCTTGTGGTTTAGTGCCTTCGCCGTTAGAAATCAGAGCATCCATTTGCACTAGCGCATCGCTGTTTGGCAGTGCAGCCACACCGACAACGGTACGTGTAGGCAGGCTGTTGTTAAAGAAGCTTTTGTAAACTTCATCGATAGCTTCAATATCAGAAATATTCTTAACGAAAACATTGATCTTCACCACATCATCCATAACATGGTCGATACTTTCAACAATGGCTTTAATATTATTTAAGCATTGTGCTGCTTGGTCTTTAATATTACCGATTACGACTTCACCTGTTTTAGGGTCAACAGGTAATTGAGCTGAAAAGTTATTATAATGAGAAAAAGCGACCGTTTGTGTAGATACAGAATTAATTGGTGCATTTTCAGTATTTCTTGAAATTTTAATGATATCGCTACTCATCGGAATTATCCTTTTAATAATATAGGAATACGTATTTATATTGAACAATCGTATTGGAAAGAATGATTAAAGTAGCGCCATGTTAAGTGAATTATTTTAGGGTAAACGTGATATCCATCAGACTCTCAGTTGACTACAAATCAGCAAGTTACAGAATAATTAGTCATCAAACGACTAATTATCCGTCTCACTAGGCTTTATCAACTGCTAAATTCTCTTTAATTTTAAGTCTATTCAATAATCCTGAATACTCTCTCTGAGAATACGATGATTAATTCCTAAAATTTAGATAATATTTGATAGGTTGTTCACACTAAAACTTCGTTAATAGCTAAGTTAGTGAGTTTCTCTCCTATACCCGTGCATAAACTCTTAGGCTATTTAATTAATTATTTTAGCGGGCTCATTACACATAAATCCGATTAATAATATATTCGACAATCCAATACCAATAAACTGACAATACCTATAATTAGATACATTTACTCATATATTTAAACAAGTTTGAGATGGTTGCAGCAGAAAGACGGTTGTAATACCAAGGAATAGTACCTTTAGGGATGAGGATGGCTTCAAAAATGAACGAACGACTCCATTACGAACTTCTAACTCATAAAAATTGCAGGACAAAGCAAGCAATAAAAGCGGGTAAACCAGCGATGAACAACACTAACCCTGTGTGGTAGTTCATTCGGTAATGTTCTTGTTGGTCTTTATCAAAATCATGGCCTTCGACCATTTTGTAGACTTTATCTGTTATAGGGTCATCAAGGCGTGTCGTCTTACTATGAACACCACCTTCCCACATTAACTTCGCTAGAACCCAAATGACAATGACCACAAAAAACAGAAAGTCGACAAGTCTTGTCGTGGCAAAGAAAGGAAAAAACTGAGATAGCGCTAAAACAACCAATGCTGCTGTTAGATTAATTAATGCTACTTTCTTCAATAAATCGAGCAAGAGAACTCCTAGAAAATGTCTGTAAATTAAGCTTTCCTCACGAGAGAAAAGCAACGACTAAACAGATATTTATAAAATAAACACTTCTCGATCAACCAAAAGATATACGTGATATCGCACAACATTAACGCCGCACGTTTCGGAATATAAATATTGAGTAAAGGCTAAACAGCTCTTGGAGTAGTATTGAAGTGGCGCTTAAATTCGCGGCTGAATTGGGATGGGCTCGAGTAGCCGACTCGGCGAGCAGCATCACTAATACGAAGGCCTTCTAGCTGAATCAGTTCTTTGGCTTTGTTAAGCCTTACCTTCTTCAAATATTGAAGCGGTGATTCAAAGGTGACATTACGAAACGCATTGTGGAAGGCAGACACACTCATGTTGGCTTCGTCGGCAAGCGATTGAACAGTAATGGTTTGGTCATACTCTTCATGCACTTTAGATAGTGCTTTAGCGACACGTGCGTAATGGCCGTCATGATGGGCCAAATCAAACAGCACTCGCCCTTCTGAACCGGTTAGGGCACGGTAGACAATTTCGCTGACCATGGCATCACCCAATATGTTGGCTTCGATGTCGCAATGCAGCATTTTCACCAGTCGAGTAAAACTTTCTAGCATTTGCTCTTCCATCGGCGTGGACTCTAAGCCGCTAGAATTCTGTTTGTGCTTATTGCAGTAGCTCTCAAGAAAGCCTTGGTCTTCTAACTTTTTTACCAAGCTGTGCAAACGTTGAGAGTCAATGTTGATAGATAAACCAAGCAATGGTTCGCCATTAACAGGCAAAGCCTCACACTCCAACGGCATTGGCACACCTACTACAAGGTAATCACCAGCTGCGTAAGTGACTGGGCGTTCGCCAATATAGATATTCTTTTTACCTTGCCCCAGCATTATGATGCCAGATTGGTAAGTAAAAGGCTGACGCTGATTGCCGCCGCTGCTTCTATATAACCACACGCCGTCAATTTCTGTTTCTCTGATCCCTTCAAGATCATCCCAACCTTTGTGTTCAACGTAAGACTGTAATAACTGCGCGAGTTCTTTCATAAGTGGCGACTTTCCATTCCAAGTGCTAAGAGTATGTAAGCTAAAGCAGAGGAAGAATATCAACTTTGTAGAAATAGGCAATTTATTTGGAGAAACAGCCCTTCATTACCCCGAATGACTGTACTAATATGCAAATATAGAAATTGAGCAATAAACCAAAATAACAAATTTAGCTTTACACAAGGAATCTCTGATGCAATTTACTTACGTTAACCCTACTGTAATCCATTTCGGCCAAGGTCAAATCAACGCTATCAGCCAAGCGGTTGATACTTCGAAGAAAGTACTAGTCATCTACGGTGGCGGTTCAATCAAAAGCAACGGTGTTTACGACCAAGTTGTCGCTTCTCTAAAGGATCACGCTTGGATTGAGTTCGCAGGTGTTGAAGCTAACCCAACGAAAGAGACGCTAGATAAAGCAGTCGCTCTTGTTAAAGAAGAAAACGTAGAATTCATTATCGCTGTTGGCGGTGGTTCGGTAATCGACGGTTCTAAATACGTTGCTGCAGCGGCTAAATACGACGGTGACGGTTGGGATATCCTAGCGGGCAAACACCAAGTAACTGAAGCAACTCCTATTGGTGCAGTACTGACACTTCCTGCGACAGGTTCTGAATCTAACATGGGTGCGGTAATCACTCGTAAAGAGACTCAAGAGAAACTGGCGTTCATGAACCCTGCAGTACAACCTAAGTTCGCGGTTATGGATCCAGACGTAATGAAGTCTCTTCCAGAGCGCCAATTGATCAACGGTCTAGTTGATGCATGGGTTCACGTGTGTGAGCAATACATCACAATGCCAACAGACGCGATGGTTCAAGACGGTTACGCTGAAACACTGCTGAAGAACCTACTTGTCCTGGGTAAGCAATACGACGAGCGTGACAACGACGTATGGCGTGCAAACCTAATGTGGACGGCAAACCAAGCGCTTAACGGCCTGATTGGTACTGGCGTTCCTCAAGACTGGGCAACACACATGATTGGCCACGAGTTCACAGCACTATGGCACGTAGACCACGCACGTTCTCTTGCGATTGTTCAACCTTCACTACTTCGTAATCAAATCGAAGCGAAGCGTGGCAAGCTAGAGCAGATGGGTCGTAACGTATTTGGCCTAGAAGCGGGTGCGGATTTAGCAGAGCGCACTATTGTTGCAATCGAAGAGTTCTACCACAGCCTAGACGTTCCAACGATGTTCGACGGTTACGAAACAAACAAAGCAACTGCGATTGATAGTATTGTCGCGCAACTTGAATCACACGGTTACCTAGAGCTTGGCGAGAACAAAGCAATCACGCCTCAGAAAACACGCGAGATTCTAGAGTCTGCGATTCAATAGCGGTCAAAATTAGAGCAAGGAAAACAAGGTTCTAAAGAAAATCACCATAATCTAAAATTTATTCCGTGAAACTGAACCAAATTCTTTGCCCTTGCGTATATCCTCAAGCAGCGTCCAAATCAGGCGCTGCTTTTTAATTTGCCCTACAAGATGCTATTAAATTCTCATAAGTCCTTAATTTTATGTGCATTCAGATTTCTATATTGGTAAGGTAAACCTGTCTCTTTACTAGGTATGAACAACGATTTGAACAATCTCAAGGAAATGGTTAAGTTTAAGTCACTTAACAAGTGGTATGGTGATTTTCATGCCCTAAAGGATATCGATTTAAATATTGAACAGGGAGAAATAGTGGTGATTTGCGGGCCATCAGGTTCGGGGAAATCAACTTTAATCCGCTGTATCAATCAGCTAGAACCTTTCGAAAGTGGCGATCTTTCTGTGCTAGAGCAAGTACTTCCGAGCAAGTTCAGCACACCAGGTCAAGTCGGAATGGTGTTTCAGCACTTTCATTTATTCCCCCATCTTACTGTGCTTGAGAACCTAACTCTGTCGCCGATTCGTACGCTTAAAAAAAGCAAACAAGAAGCCGAGAAGATTGCAATGCACTATCTCGAACGCGTACACATTGCAGAACAAGCCAACAAATACCCTGTACAACTTTCTGGTGGCCAACAACAACGAGTGGCTATCGCACGTTCACTGTGCATGAAGCCTGAATTGCTGCTTTTTGATGAACCAACTTCAGCGCTTGATCCGGAGATGATCAACGAAGTGCTCGACGTGATGGTTGAACTGGCGAGCGAAGGTATCACCATGGTGTGTGTAACCCACGAAATGGGCTTTGCGAAACAAGTAGCCGACCGTGTTATCTTCATGGATGAAGGACAAATTGTGGAATCCAATACGCCTCAAGCGCTTTTTGAAAACCCGCAACATGAACGTACTCAAGCGTTCCTAAATCAGATCCTGACTTATTGATGTTGATTCGAATTATTAAACCCGCCCTATCCGCTTTGGTACAAATTATTGTGCTCGTGGCTGCGGTTGTCTGGATCCTCGATTCTGGCGCACAAACCATGGGATACACCTGGCAATGGGATCGCGTGCCGGACTATATTGCTTTCTATGAAGATGGCGAATGGTGGCCAGCAGAGTTGGTTGAAGGGCTACTGGTTACCATCAATATCTCTTTGATTTCGTTGGTCGCTACGTTGATCATCGGTTTGACGACAGCGCTATTGAGAAACTCAAACTCTGTAGTTGGGCGCACCTTAGCCACCAGCTATGTTGAACTGATTCGTAATACGCCGTTATTGGTACAGATTTATTTGCTCTATTTCGTATTTGGCCCCGTATTAGGGCTGGATCGCTTTAGCACTGCCGTTTTAGCCTTGGCACTTTTCCAAGGTGCTTACACCGCCGAGATATTTCGTGCCGGTTTAAATGGTATTGCGAGAGGACAATTTGAAGCGGCTCAATCCTTGGGCTTATCAAAGACCTATACTTACTGGGATGTGATTCTTCCTCAGGTGGTGCAACGCACCTTGCCACCTTTGACCAATGAAGTGATCTCTCTAATTAAAAACTCTTCGATTGTGAGTGTCATGGCTATTTTCGACCTGACAACCGAAGCCAGAAACATTGTTTCTGAAACCGCGATGCCATTCGAGATTTGGTTCTCTGTGGCGATCATTTATCTTGCTCTTACACTTTCACTTTCTGCCGTTGCTGCTTGGCTTGAGCATAAGCTCGGAGCTAACTGGCGAGCACAATAAGGATTTATCAGCATGAAGCTATTTAAAACCGCGATTACAGCCCTACTTGCGCTTGCCGTAAGTTTGCCTGCACTTGCTTCTGAAACGCCTAACCTCGATAAAATCAACGAACGTGGCTCACTGCGCGTTGGTATGTCGACATTTGTTCCTTGGGCGATGCGTAACAAACAAGGCGATCTCGTTGGCTTTGAAATCGACGTGGCGAAACGCCTTGCCGAAGATTCAGGTTGGAAAGTCGAATTTGTACCTACGGCATGGGACGGCATTATCCCTTCTCTATTATCGAAGAAGTTTGATGTGATCATCGGCGGTATGTCTATTACTGAAGCGCGAGCTAAAAGCGTGCTGTTCACTGAACCATACTCGCACTCTGGTGTTCAACTGGCTGCTAACAAAGAGCTAGCGGAAGGTTTTACTCAGATCTCTGATTTTGATTCTCGTCGCGTGAAAATTGCTGCTCGTCGTGGTGCGTTCACCGTTCAAGTGGCTCGTGAAACCTTCCCTAAAGCGAAGGTTCTACAGTTCGATGACGATGCTCAAGCATTCCAAGAAGTGTTAAACGGCAACGCGCACGCAGTTATCGCGTCTAGCCCGAAACCAGAACATGAAGCGATCAAAAACGCAGACACGCTATTTATTCCATTTGAAGAGCGTCTATCCAAAGGTAACGAAGCATTTGCTGTTCGACTAGGTGAAACTGACAAGGCAGAATTCTTCAACGAATGGATCAAAGCACGTACTGAAGACGGTTGGTTGAAAGAGCGTTACGAGTACTGGTTCTCTACTTTAGATTGGCAAGACCAGATTGCTCAAGGTCAGTAATCTGTAGTTGAGCTCACCTTTTAATATGAGCTAATCTGTCGAATCTGAATCAAGGCAGTGCACTGTTTGCACTGCCTTCTCATCGACGATTTAAGTAGCCTTTTTAAGTAGCTTTATTTGATTCGTTTTAGATCCAAGCAACAACCCAATAATAATTAATGTTTAAACAGGAATGACGTGAGTAGTACTAGCGCATTAACAACACCTAAGCCCAACGTTCCTATGAAGCCTTGGTATCAACGCCTTACTCTTTTAGATGGTGTGTTACTCGCTGTCATTTGTGTGTTTGCAGGCTGGCTTTATTATCGTTCCGCGGTTGGTATTAACTACCAGTGGCGCTGGGAAGATGCGTTTACCCTAATTTTCATTCCACCTTCTCAAGGCAGTATTCCCTACTTTTTCCAAGGCTTGATCGCAACACTGCGCTTAAGTGTTTGGAGCATGGTGTTAGCACTCTCTTTTGGCACATTACTCGGTGTCGCAAGGCACTCTAAAATCGCTTTCGTCAGAACGCCCGCACTGATTTTTATCCAGTTGGTTCGAAATATTCCGCCACTGGTGTTTGTATTCATTTTCTATTTCTTCGTTTCTAACCAACTGATTCCATTACTTGGTTTAGAAAGTATCTTACGTGAACATAATGGCGAGATTAACGCTGTTCAAGGTTTCCTGTTCGGCCCAGCTAACCTTTGGGAAAACTTAGCGTCTGGTGTTATTTGTATTGGTTTGCTCTCTTCTGCTTATATTGCGGAAGTGATTCGAGCGGGTTTAGAAGGTATTCCTAAAGGCCAATGGGAAGCCGCCGATTCGCTTGGCTTGTCTGCATTGTCTAAGTATCGATTTGTGGTGGGCCCACAAGTGTTAACTGCCATCACCCCGCCATTAGCTGGCCAAGCAATCTCCTTGGTTAAAGACACGTCGATTGTGTCTTTGATTTCGATCCAAGAGATGACGTTTGTTGGTACTGAGATGGCAAACTCTTCAGGTTTGATCTTCGAGATCTGGCTGATTGTTGGCTTCGTATATTTTGCTTTGTGCTTTGCACTTTCGCGTCTATTCAAAGTGATTGAGCAGCGTTCTAGCGCCTACCTTAACCATCAGTAACACCATTAATCAAAAGTATCGACTCGCCCGACCATTCATTGCCCTTATCAATTTTACCTGATTGGTTTAAGTTATTGACCAATCGGGATTTATTCCTTCATATTTCTTCTTAGAAACACAGCAAAATACTCGCCTAATCACTATACTTAAAGTATCGAACTACGTTGATTCTTCTCAAGGACATCACTCAACATGGACAATCATAAAGAAAGAGCTTTTTACGCTGTTGTTGGCGCCTTGGTTGGCGACGCCGCTTCCATGGGGCTGCATTGGCTTTACGACCAAGAGAGGATTTTACACGTAGCGGGTTTTGAGCCAGAATTTCGTTCACCAAATCAGTTCGATTATCAAGACAAAGGCTACTTTGCGCACCAAGGAAAAACCGCTGGCGACCAATCGCAATACGGAGCTCAGTTATTGGCGATGGTCGATAGCTTAGTCGACAATAAAGAATACGATGAAGCGAGTTACATCAAACACTTTCGCTTCTGGTTTGATTTTGGTGGCAGTTGGCGAGGCTACATTGATAAAGCCACTCGTATGAGCTTGCTGAACATACATCAATTAGAGCTAGCCGATGCCCCAATTACAGCTTGTGGCGCAGACGATACACAACTTCCCGCAGTCTCAAAGATCATTCCATTGGTGGCGTGTACTTATACCTCTCATACCTTACCAGCGATGGTCGAGAGCGCGGTACGAGTCACCAACAACAACGACAAAGCCGTGGAATGGGCGCAAGCCATCACCCTGTTGATTCAAGCAGCAATTCAAGGCAACTCACCATTACAGTCGGTAGAAATGGTGCGACAAACTTGCAGCAGATTTATACACGATCAAATCGATGAAGCATTGGCTGAACCTAAGCTTTCAATAACAGATGCTGCGAAGAAGTTCGGATTGCATTGTGAACTGAGTGCCGCGTTCCCACTGCTGATTCGCATCATTGCGGGTGCTCAGAATTATAAACAAGGCATTCGCGACAACATCTTATGTGGCGGTGACAGTTGCGGGCGTGCAATTGTGATTGGCGCGGTATTAGCGGCGTGTTTCTGCGAAGAAGATGGTGGAATCCCAACCGAATGGCTAAAACAAGTCGACATCAATGGCGGTGTATTGTCTTTGCCTATTGAGTGATTCCAACAATAACAAATAAGGTGAAAGCGCCTCTCGATTCCTTGCTCAAGAGATCGAGAGGCGCTTTTCTTTTCCCTATTAACTTAAAGTAATCACTAAAAAAGAATGACCTAAATGAATGCTTTAAACGACCGACTTAAGAAATAGCTTCAGTTTTGGGCAATAACCTTCCGGATCCCTACGACCGTGAGTTTATTGCTATAACCAAATCTAAGAATTAGAGCCTTCTCTAGAACTGGTATGCAGCGGAAAGCTTGTAGTTACGACCTGGTTCATAGTCATCCAAGGTAAAACCTCTAGCTGTTCCTGAACGAGATGCGTGTGAGGTGTATTGCTCATCAAACACGTTGTCGATACCAAAGGTGACAGACAATCCATCCACATTTGATGGCACCCACTGCGCATACAGGTTATGAACATCGTAACCTTCTTTAATTGGCTGACCATCGAATACATTGTCTTCGTCTTTCACCAACATTGAGTTCCAACCGAAGATCGTTTCTAGCGCCTCAGACTGGTAATCGAGCGTGAGCGTGATACTGTCACCCATATCAATACTGCGTCCATTGCCCCCCGCAACAGCGCCGCCTGTGTCTTTGTTTTTAGTATCTGAACGCGCATAAGACAGTTCGCTATTAAACATCTCGTAACCGTAAGACAAGCTTGCCTCGAAGCCTTTTATCTCAACGTCGCCTAAGTTGTAAATCAAATAACTCTGATTCGCTCGCTGATACTCTTCAGTAATGTAATCATCAATATTGGTTTGGAATACGGTTAGGTTGGCGCCAACAAAGTGATCATCTATACGCTTATCGAAACGCACACCACCTTGCGTGTTCTGCCCTGTTTCGGCTTTAATATCGTCCGATAAAAACGCGGCATCTTGATAAGCAATAAAGGTCTCCATCAGCTCTGGGCCTTTGAACAACGAGCGTGTGCTCGCAAACAGCGTCCAATCTTGGGTCACATCCCATTGGGTTGCCAACGACCAAGTTACATCGTCAAAGTCGTCATTACCGGTTTCGGCTTTACGCTGGTAATCATCAAAGCGAACACCTGCCGTGATAGAAAAGGCTTGGGTAAAGTAGAACTGGTCTTCAACAAAAAGTGCGGTAGAAATTGCTGACTCGTCCATAAAATTACTGCTACCGTAATAGCTGCTTGATGACTTATCCATGTAGTCAAAGCCATAGGTCGCGATGTTATCAAACGACATTAGGCGATAGTCCGATTGGAACTTTGCGTTCAGGCCAAAGTTTTGGTTCTTCGCAGTGTTGTTAGACAAGCGATTTGATGGCCAGCGTGGTGCCATAACACTTTCATCACGCTGAATCTCAGTTTCTGTGTTGTACAGAGTCACGTTACCTTGGTGACTGATCCGCACCAGCAGTTTTGGACACTGAGTTAAGTGAGTACAATCACTAATGAGG
>NZ_OSDX01000063.1:0-23360 GCF_900382755.1 Vibrio sp. Evd11 | reverse complement strand
CGAATTAATGATAATTTTCAAGTTCTCAAGCCTGCATCTTCAAGTTGAACGGGTATAGCAACCAGATACTTAAGGGATTTAAAGAAGACATGAATTTGAGCTGAATCTGAGGTTTGATAGCGAGAGGGGATTGCTCCGTTTAAAGATCGAAAAAGCCAGCAACATGTGCTGGCTTTGCAATTCTTGTGCGCTGCTATTCGTTAGCGCGCTTCTACTGTGGAGTTATACCAACTTCATCTCTTGGATGATATCTGAAGCGATTTCTGGCTTCGTACTGGTTGGCTTCTCGTGTAGATCGGATTTTAATTGTCCCTTACGGTTACTTAAGCCTGCTTCAAGTTTCTTAAGTGCTGCAGCGATAGCTGGGTACATAACATCGTCTGTAGATTTTGCTGTTACTCGTACACCTTCGTAGTTTGTGAATACTTCAACCTGATGTTGACCGTGTTCTTTAGTAATGATGATGTCGCAGCTAATCAGTGATGGGAAATGGTTAGATATCTTCTCGAATTTACCTTCGATGTCTTTGCGTGACTCGTCGTTAATTGATACATGATGTGTTTGAACATTTATTTTCATAAATCATACCTTTCCAATGACTGTGTCATTTAAACGTAGCAAACATCGCATAGATTAACCAACTGAGAATTAGCACATGTGTGATTCACTTCAGTGTTATCAAATATTCTCTTGTTACTCCCTTGAAAGTCCGATGAACTGATCGCATATTATGTTTCGTGAATTTCAAACGTGTTTAAAAAAACCTCATTCTCGAAATATTGCTCCAGTTGATTTCGCTCACTTAGATTTTATCGCCTTATTCAAGCCGTACCTCAATGACTTATTCTAGTCTTAAATTTATAAACCGCCTGTTTTTGATACAGATTTCATTCTTTCACTCAATATCACAATTACAAATATAAGCCGCTGCAGTTTATTGAGGTATTTGTTAGTACGGGATACCATAACAGCTTCGTTAAACTTGGATCCGTTACCATGAAAATGCCTGTTAAATTCGCTGCCATCGCAGCTTCACTTTCTTTCGCTTTTAATGCTTTTGCTGCGCCTGTTGAGTTTCAGAAAATTCCAGAGATCATGCAGCAATTTGAAACTGCAGAACTGTACGTAAAGAAGTCGGTCACCTTAGGTCGTTTACCAGCAGAGTCTGAGATTGGCATTGATTTCCCTACTTATGTTTCAGACGGTAAGGGCGGTTACAGCTTAGAAACAAACAACGTAATGACGGGCGATGTAGTTATTGCGAGCATGCCGAAAGCGATTGTTGATGATGTTTTCAACCAATGGCTAGTACCTAAAGAGACATGGATCAGCAGCTATGGTTCATTGCCAACCTCGACCACTGAATTTAAGCCGTTTAAGCGCATTAAAACTATCAAAGCCATTAAGATTGATGCAGAAATGCTTGAGCTGTTAGGTAGTGAAGATGGCAACACGGCGATGATCAAAGTGAGCTGGGATGAGAAGGGGATGAAGGTTTATAAGGATGGTTACTTAGCGGATTATGAGTACGGGATCGCCCCACATGAGATGCAAGAAAACTACGAATTAGCACCTAAGTAGTTCGATTCAATTTAGAAAAGCGCCCCGTTTTTATGGAGCGCTTTTTTGTAGGTAAAGGGGTTGTTACTGAAGAATACTGAGTGACCAGTATTAGAGGTTAAGACTCATTAAACTCGTAAGAAGACGGCACCACAATCACGCCTTGTTTTGATATGTGGAAGCGTTTGGCATCGGCAAGACTATCAATGCCGATTTGGGTTCCATCAGGCACTTTAACGTTCTTATCGATGATGCAGTTCTGAATATGGCAGTTTCGCCCAATCTCAACGTCCTCAAATAGAATACTATCAATCACAATTGCGGCATTGCTGACTTTGACCTTAGGAAAGAAGATAGAGTTTTGCGCTGAACCGCCTTCAATTACCACCCCATTTGCGATCATCGAGTTGATGAATATCCCTTGGTTACCTTCTACCGAAGCGATGGTTCGTGCTGGTGGCAGTTGCGGATCATAGGTGCGAATTGCCCAATCCGGTTGGTATAAATCAATAGGCGAGGCTGGTTTCAACAAGTCCATATTCGATTGGTAATATGAGTCGATCGTACCCACATCTCTCCAGTACGCATCTTGTGTTACGCGTCCTTCTTCATCACCAAACTTGTACGCGTAAACGCTGTTGTTACCGACCAACTTAGGAATAATGTCTTTGCCAAAATCGTGGCTTGAATCTGGATCTTCTGCGTCTGCCAATAATGCCTGTGTCAGTACTTCCTTATCAAAGATGTAAATCCCCATGGAAGCCATGCTTCGAGTTGGCCTACCGGGTACACACGCAGGGTAACGTGGCTTTTCGGTAAAGTTATTGATCTGCAGAGATTCGTCTATCTCCATCACACCAAACTCTTTGGCTTCATCAATCGAAACCTCCATACACGCTACCGTTAAGTGGGCTTCATTCTGTTTGTGTTGCTTGAGCATTGGCGCGTAATCCATGCGATAGATATGGTCGCCAGACAACACCACTACATGCTTGGCTTCACTGCGAGACAGCAAATACAAGTTTTGATAAATCGCATCAGCCGTCCCGCTGTACCAGCTATCACCCGTTCGCATTTGTGGGGGAACATTGGTGATGTATTCGCCGAGCTCGGGGTTAAGCACCGACCAACCATCCCTTAAATGTTTTTGCAAAGAGTGCGACTTGTACTGAGTCAGCACCAAAATTTGGCGAAGCCCAGAGTGTAGGCAGTTCGCGAGTGTGAAATCGATTATTCGATATTTGCCACCAAAGGGTACCGCAGGCTTTGCACGGTTATCGGTGAGAGGAGAAAGCCGAGAGCCAACACCGCCGGCCAGAACGATTGTTAGAGTGTCTTGCATAGTCAGAACCTCAATGTATTTATGATTATGAATAGAGACCTGCAAGCACTAAGCCAAATGTAACTCATTGAATATTAAACGAGGAGAGGGTGATTCTTGTAGACCTGCACCAAATTGATGCGTACGAGATGTTGGCTTGCTCTATTTTGATCCGAAGAGATCTGGGCAAAGTGAGGGGGGTGAATTAACAAGATGACGCACGGGAAAGTTGCATTACAAAACTGTCAATAAAATGAAGGAATAAAGTGATCGGGTCGATATAAATTTACATAAATAATCACAACTTTTCACAAATTGATTTCCATCAATAAAGTAGGGTTATTCTATGCTACCTTGCACGCAAAATAAGAAATGATTACTCATTCACCAATAAAAATTAAGCCCTCAAAGGAAATTATAATGAAAAAAACAGTATGTGGTATTGCGGTTATTGCGGCTCTTATGTCAACCAATGTTCTTGCTCATAAAGAAGGTGATTTCATCATCCGTGCAGGTGCAGCAACAGTGTCTCCAAACGATAGCAGCGGCGCAGTGCTTAACAATCCAGACCTAGAGTTTTCAGTAGATTCTGATACTCAACTTGGTCTTACTTTCGGTTACATGTTCACTGACAACATCAGTTTTGAAGTCCTAGCAGCAAGCCCATTTTCTCACAGCATTTCTGTTAACGGTCTAGGCAAAATTGCTGATACTAAACACCTTCCGCCAACGTTCATGGTTCAATATTACTTTGGTGAAGCGAACAGCGACTTCCGTCCTTACGTAGGTGCGGGCATCAACTACACTGTATTCTTTGACGAAGGATTGAATGCTAACGGCAAAAATGCAGGCCTAACGGATGTGTCTTTGGATGATTCTTGGGGACTTGCGGCCAACATTGGCATGGATTACATGATCAATGAAGATTGGTTCTTGAATGCTTCAGTTTGGTACGCAGACATCGGTACTACAGCGACATACAAAACGGCTACAGACACGTTCAAAACAGACGTTGATATCGACCCGTGGGTATTCATGATCGGTGGTGGTTACAACTTCTAAGCTATTTAATCAGTTTATTAAAGGCGCTCAAGCACCAGCCAGCTTGGGCGCTTTTTTTTGCTTGCTTGTTAATGAAATGCTCAATCTAACCTACTGTTGTTATGGGTAAAGAAAACTGATTGTCGTCACCTATTGTTAACAAAAGGGAAAGATAACTGTCATAACAGCCCTCTATGATCGCGGTTCTAATTATGGAGGATATATGAATCGTAAATTTAATAAGCTGAATTTATTACTGCCTATCGCGGTAAGTTCTGCTCTGGTTGGGTGTTCTCAGTCAACTTCAACGACTGCAGCATCATCTCAAACATCATTTGATGCTTTTAGCCTTCAATGCCAATCCATCCAACAACCGAACAAGACAGATGCCACTGTTACTGGGATTAGTCTGGTTGGTCGTGCTATTGCTGACGCCCCGTTTGATACTTCTGCAGCCGAAATCGTCAGCTACGATTCATGTACCGATAAGCTTTATGTGGTTAACGCTCAAGCACAGAAAGTTGATGTGCTATCGATGGACTCTGACAGCGCACCAACATCTGAAGGCTCTATCGATCTTCAATCAGCCGCTGCAGCTTCTGGTATTGATATCGGTGCTGCAAACAGTGTGTCTACTCATCAAGGCCTAGTTGCTGTCGCGATTGAAAATGCTGACAAGCAACAAAACGGCATCATTGCACTTTATCGTTCAGACACGTTAGAGCTGATCACTACTTATACGGCTGGTGCATTACCGGACATGGTGAGCTTCTCGAAAGATGGTCGCTATATTGCCTCTGCAAATGAAGGTGAGCCGAATGCGGATTACAGCATTGACCCTGAAGGCTCAGTCACACTGGTTGATCTAGCCAACGGTCCTCTGCAAGCGAAAGTGACTCAAATTGATTTTAAGGCATTCAATCAAGGGCAGTCTCGCCATGCAGAGCTAACTGACAAGGTTCGAATCTCGGCGCCGAATGCAACGGTTGCTCAAGATCTAGAACCTGAATATCTAACGTTTGCTGATAACGGAAAACTCTACGTAGCCCTTCAAGAGAACAATGCATTAGCAGCGATTGACGTGGCGAGTGCACAAGTCGATGCGATTCTGGGACTAGGCGGAAAACCTTGGGATAATGCTAAGCTAGATGCGTCAAATAAAGACAAAAACATCGGCAATCTACAAAGCTACGCAATGTTAGAAGGCCTTTATATGCCTGATAGCATCACTAGCTACAGTGTTGAGGGCTACACCTACATCGTGACTGCGAACGAAGGTGATGGTCGTGAATATGGTATCAAGACCACGCAAGAAATGTGTGACGAGAAAGGTTTTGAGTGGGATGGTGATGACTATAAAGGCACCGAAAACTACACAACAGAAAAAGACTTTTGTATCGCTTATGTCGATGAAGTACGTGGTAAGAAGCTAGATGTCGACGCTAACCACCCATTGGCTGGAGCGTTGAAAGACAATAAGCAACTGGCTCGCCTTAAGGTGATTAAGCCACAAGGAACACTTACTGCTGACCAAAAAGTTCAAGCATTCGGTAGCCGTTCTTTCTCTATCTGGGATGAGTCAGGCGAGCTCGTGTTTGATAGCGGTGATGATTTTGCTCGAATCGTTCTGGAGCAAGATCCTGCAAACTTCAACAGCACCAATGATAACAACCAAAGCGGTGATGATCGTAGCGATGATAAAGGGGTAGAACCTGAAGCGATCGAAGTCGCTGAGATTAACGGCAAGCAGTATGCCTTTATTGGGCTTGAGCGCCAAGGTGGCATTATGGTCTACGACGTAACGCAGCCTAAGAGTTCAAGTTTCATCAGCTATCTAAACAACCGCGACTTTACTCAGCCAGTGTGTACCAAGGTTGATGAAGATGGTGATTGCGACAACGATACTTACAACGCGAAAACAGGTGACTTAGGTCCAGAGTCAATCAAGTATTTCACTCGTTCTGGCAACCACTTTATTGCGGTTGGTAACGAAGTAAGTGGTAGCACATCAGTTTATCGCGTTGAGTTTTAATCACGCTTCTTACTAGCAATTAGATTGAATCAAAACAAAAGCGCCACTACTGAATAAGTAGTGGCGCTTTTTTAGTTCATCGCTTGTTTAGTAGCGATAGCAAAGGCCTATGGCTGTTGCTTAGTTGGTGCTAGAGCAATCTCACGGATACATACGTTTTGTGGTTGTTGGTAAGCGAATGACACAGCGCGAGCAATATCGTCAGCTGCCAGTACGCCGCCCATGTCTTCTTTCCAAGAATCGTAACCGTCTTTGATTTCTTGAGATGTAGTGTGAGACAGAAGTTCTGTTTCTACAGCACCCGGTGCGATAGTGGTAACACGAACATTTGAAGCAGCAACTTCTTCACGAACGTTCTCAGAAATAGCGTGTACCGCGAATTTAGTACCACAGTAAGCTGCGTGGCTTGGGAATGTTTTCTTACCCGCGATAGAGCTGATGTTGATGATAGTACCTGTGTTGCGTTCCATCATAGGAGCAAGTACAGACTGCATGCCGTTTAGAAGACCAATCACGTTCACATCGAACATTGTCTTCCACTCTTGTGCGTCTTGCGTATCGATTTGACCAAGAAGCATTGCGCCAGCGTTGTTGATAAGCGCATCTACAGGGCCAAATTTCGCTTCACCTTGTGCGATTGCTGCATCAAAAGACGCTTTGTCTGTTACGTCTACTTTCACAGATAGAGAGTTTGGTAGGTTAAGCGCTTCAAGGCGGTCAACACGACGAGCTAAAAGTAGAAGAGGGTGACCTTCATCGCTTAGACGACGAGCGATTGCTTCACCAATACCAGAGCTTGCACCTGTAATTACGATTAGTTTTTTCATTTTATTTCCTCTGTACTTTTATTGCGTCGGGTGGTTACGACGTGTTGTTTAAGTGCATTCGAATCAAGTGCTTGTTGCCTTGCTTCGTTGCGATGGAGGTATATTAAGGAAAATAGCATTGTTGATATATAGCGCTTTACTTGAAACACTGTTGCTGTGGTGCAACAATAAAGGTGCACACTTTATTACTTCATCATCTTAAAATCTCACAACTAAGCTGGCGACCATGCTCAATCAAATAAACCTGTCTGATATTCGTTCTTTCGTGCTTATCGCTCGTTTAGGTAACTTCACTAAAGCAGCGGAGGAGCTTGATGTGTCGCGCTCCCACGTATCACGCCAAGTGAGTAGCCTAGAAAAGCAGATGGGCGTGACGTTGTTTATCCGCACTACTCGAACCTTGAGATTGACGCACGCAGGGCAAGATCTGTACGCGAGATGCGAACAAGCCTTAGATAATATAGACCAAGCTCTGATTGCTGCTGTGGATGATGTCGAAGAAGTACGTGGCGACATAAAAGTAAACTGTGTTGGCGGTTATCTTGGTGAGGTGATCATCGCGGATTTGGTGAATGAGTTTATGCAGCTCTACCCAGACATCAGTATTAGCCTTGATTTTAGTAGTAACCGAGTTGATTTGATTGAAGATGCGTTTGATATTGCCTTTCGAATGGGAAGCTTAGAAGACGCGGGCTTTATCGCAAGAAAGCTTTTAGACATTGAGATGGGAACACTCGCGAGTTCTGAGTATTTCGCTCGTAAAGGGAAGCCAAATCATCCTAAAGATCTAATCCACCATGACTGCTTAACGGGATCGGTGCGCAAGTGGAGTTTTCAAGCGTTGGACGATACCAAGAAAACAGTCGATGTGCATGTGACGGGCAGGCTGCAATGTAAGAATGGACGAGTGTTGGTACAGGGCGCGAAGTCGGGCAACGGGATTATTCGAGTTCCCACCATCTATTGCTTACAAGAACTCAATGACGGACAACTAGTGCAAGTGTTTGATGAGTGGGTGGTGCCGAAAGTGGACTTTTCAGCGATCTACCATCGAGACCGCTATCAACCAAGCCGAATTCGAACCTTCATTGATTTTGTAAAAGGTCGCTTTGAGCAAATGCCAGTGAGCTAAGTGCTGCTTGTTGCCTTCCTTTTTCTGTCTGCTGTTTTTTGGCAATAGTTGGACTGGCTCGAACTTACATCTCGTCGATTTCGTTTTGTAGGTTTTCCAGCTGGTCTAGAATCAACAAGAACTTCTCACCGAACGGTGTCACTTGGTACTCAACTCTTGGTGGCAGTTCGTTGAACATTTGCTTATCTAAAATCCCGAATTCTACATTTCGCTTCAAACATTCATTCAACACCTTGGTCGATAGCCCTTCGACTGAGCGCACCATTTCACCGGGGCGATTAATGCCATTTGCCAATAATTGGTAAACCGTTAGCGACCATTTACAGCCATAGATGGTTTCTACCATGCGAGCTGAGCGCTCTGGTGCTGATTTTCTTGAAAAAAAGTTTTCCTTATTTTTCATAAAGATGTACCAATAAGTACCTACCTAACCGATTTGTACTTACTATTCATAGTGTTAGTTAAAAGCCTAAGATTACCACGTTCACATGACTTAGGAGATAACAAAATGAACTTCACTAAAAATGGTATTGCAGTAGTAATCGGTGGCACAAGTGGTATGGGCTTTGAAACAGCGAAGCAGTTAGTCGCTCAAAACATCCATGTGTTGGTTGTCGGCAATAACCCAACTAAGTTAGATAAAGCGGTGTCAGAACTACAATCGCTCGGTCACGCTTCGGGTTGGCAAGCTAACCTTTATGATGATGCGAGTGTGGCTCGCCTTATCGAACACCTTGAGTCGTTAGATGAAGGTGTTGGTTACCTTGTGAATGCTGCAGGTTACTTCAACCCTAAAGCGTTTATTGAACACCAAGAATCTGATTACGAGCAATACATGCAGCTTAATAAAGCAACCTTCTTCATCACTCAAGCGATAAGTAAATTGATGATCAAGAATGGCGGCGGCAGTGTGGTTAACGTTGGCTCTATGTGGGGTAAGCAAGCAATCAAAGCGACGCCATCTTCTGCCTATTCAATGGCTAAAGCTGGCCTGCACGCATTAACACAACACATGGCAATGGAACTGGCTGAGCATAACATTCGCGTGAATGCAGTGTCTCCGGCTGTGGTTAAAACACCGATTTACGAATCTTTCATTAAACCGGAAGAAGTGGATCAAGCGTTAGAAGGTTTCAACGCATTCCACCCAATTGGTCGAGTAGGTCTGCCGAAAGACATCGCCAATAGCATCTCTTTCTTACTGTCAGACAGTGCTGATTGGGTCACAGGTGCAATCTGGGATGTTGATGGCGGTGTGATTGCTGGCCGCAATTAATTAGGCTTCTTTTTAGGAGGCTGCCGCGTAGGCAAATAGCAGCGAGGTGGCCTCCTTGATGAGTATTCGCGTAGAATAGAAACGAGAAAGACAACAATAATAATTAAAACGATAACAAGAGTAAGGTCGCCACTATGTTCAACATGGACTTTTCAAAGAGACTGGTTATAGAAACCGAGACATTAGATTGGATCGCGAGCCCTGCCAAAGGGGTATGGCGTAAGCCGCTAGAAAGAGAAGAGAAAGAATCGGGTCACACGACCAGTGTGGTGAAGTACGATCCTGAATCTTCGTTTTCTGAGCACCCACATCCACAAGGCGAAGAGATCTTCGTGTTAGAGGGCGTTTTCTCTGATGAAACTGGAGATTTCCCCGCGGGCACTTATATCCGTAATCCGCCGGGTAGTGCGCATTCTCCATCAAGCAAAAATGGTTGTACGATCTTTGTTAAGCTTAACCAATTTGATGCGAGAGACTTAACTCAAGTTCGTATCAATACTCTAGAAACGGAATGGCTTCCGGGCATCGGTGGCTTACAAGTGATGCCGCTGCATGGTTTTGAGCACGAAAATGTGGCCTTGGTGAAGTGGCCTGTTGGCGAACGTTTTCAGCCGCACCGTCACTTTGGTGGTGAAGAGATCTTTGTGTTGTCGGGCACTTTTAAAGATGAACATGGCGAGTATCCAAAACACACATGGATGCGTAGCCCTCACATGAGTGAGCATTTCCCTTATGTGGAAGAAGAGACGGTTATCCTAGTGAAAACGGGTCATTTACCACTGATATGATGATTATCTCGATGAACAAAACAGAAAGCCGCTTCGTTTAAGTAAGCGGCTTTTTAACGTTTATCTTTATGTGTCTATGATTTTTCGTACCTAATGAACGGGGGAAGCTAGTAAGCAACACCAATACGTTGGCGCGGGAACTTGCCAGCTTCTAGTTCATCAATCATCGCAATAGCGTAATCGCTGACGGATATTTTGCTGTTGCCATCTTCGTCAGTCAGCAGTTGATCACCACCTGTGCGGTAGGTCGACAGTTTCTCACCCGGGAATATTTCTGCCGCTGGGCTAATGAACGTCCAATTAACCTGGCTATCAGACTGTTTGAAGGCTTCGAGCGCTTCTCCTTGTGCTAGCGCTTCGTTTTTGTAATCTGCTGGGAAGTCAGGAACGGTAACTAACGGTACGTTTGGCGCCACTTCTAATGAGCCTGCACCTCCTACCCAAAGTAGACGTTCGATGCCAATGCTTGGCAATGTATCAAGCAACTTAGCTGCTGTTTTTTTTACGATGTCGTGATTGCCTAGAGCGCGTCCACCAATCGAAGCAATTACCGCATCAACGCCTGAGAAAGCGGTCGCTAGACTTGCCGCTTCATCTTGTAAATCAAATGAACGAACTTCAACATCGCTGATTTCTACGCGGCTTGCATCTCTTACAACAGCAACAACTTCGTGTCCGCGAGATTGAGCTTCTTGAGCGATGTGACTACCAATCCAACCTGATGCGCCTAATACTGCAATTTTCATAATGTCTCTCCAATTATCTAATTTATTGAGTCTGTTTCTCGACAGCCATTGCAGTCTAATAGCTCACTAGATTGCGATAAATATCGTGAAATGATGTAGATTGTATCTATACAGTTATCTAATAGGCTTGGTTAAGTCGGTAAGGGAGAGTGTGATGGACCGGTTGACGGCGATGCGTAGCTTTGTTGAAGTCGCAAATTGCGCCAGTTTTACTCAAGCAGCAGAGCATTTGGACATGAGCCGTTTACAGGTTTCACGGCATGTTCAAGAGATCGAAGGGTGGTTAAAACAAAGGCTTCTGCACAGAACGACTCGTAAGGTAAGTTTGACGACAGCAGGGGAGATTGCGCTACAACGTTGCGAAAAAATACTCCATGAAACGGCGGAGCTAGAAGTCACTGCACTTAATCAAACCGATGCTCTTTCCGGAACCATTCGAATAGCAGCCCCAATTGGCTTGACTCAACATATGCTGTTGAGTGTGGTTGAACAGTTCACAGAGCTTCATCCCAGTATCACGGTAGAGCTATTTGCTTCTGACCATTTTGCTCAGCTGGTGGATGATAGAATCGATATTGCGCTGCGCTATACCGATCAACCTGACGATAGTTTGATTGCTCGAAAGCTAATGGAAATTGATTCGGTGGTGTGTGCCTCACAAGACTACCTAGACAAACACGGTGAACCTGAAACGGTTGAAGCGCTTAGACAACACAATTGTTTTCGTCATTTGAGTGTCTCTAAGTGGGATTTTGTTAAGGATAACCAACATTATTCGGTTGAGGTGTCGGGGACTATTAAGGCCAACGATGTTGGGGTGTTAGCTCGCGCCGCACAGCATGGCAAAGGGGTTGTGCGATTACCTTGTGATTTAGCGAATCCGTTGATAGCTGAAGGGAAGCTGAAACGAATTTTGGATGATTTTGTTTCACCGAGTAGCGTGCTTTGGGCGGTGTACTTGTCTCGCAGTTATCAGCTGCCTGTTGTTCGTCAGTTCATTGATTTTGCAGCAGAAGCTTGGTCTAGCGATATCAAATCTGGAGACGTTTAAGCTTACATCGCTTATAACTTGTCTCGTCCTAAAATAGAACCAAATAAATATATAAGCCCATAAATACAAAAATCCGATATCAAAGGTGATATCGGATTCGAACTCAATAATTCAGAGTTCCAGCACGCTCTCCTCTCACGAAGTCTTTACATGTAATGATGTACGGATAATCGGGTGTTCATCGCATTATCGTTGATGCTAGGTAAAGGCTGATACAAGCTTTTGGTAATGTCTGATAATACTTGGTCGTAGACTTGCGATACCACAGTAGAGATATCACTGGTTAACTCGTACATGCTATCTGCTGGTTGGGTCGCTTCAGTGCTTGATGCGATCTCGGTAAGTGCATGCATCGCACGTGTACAAATGGGTGACCCACTGCTGATAGGGCAGATAATCGATAATTGGTTGAGTTTGCGGTGTGTCTGAGATGCGTAGAATTTGAATCTCGCATACTCCTCAGGATTCTCCATATCCGCCTTTTCTATTTCAGGGATACACATTCGTAACTTGGTCAAGATCTCCATGCAGTCTAAGATCTGTTGCCAATTCATGTGGTACTCACGGCTCATGTCTTCTCGTTCAGACTGAATCAACCAAATGATCATTACCTCATCCATTAAGAACATGCTGTGACGAATCGTTTTGCCATGAATTGATTGGTTACGCACCAAGCTGCGGTTTTGCCAGTCGCTGTGCATGGCGATGAGCTTGAGGTGGTAGATGCGATACATAGGACGGCTATCGAACGACACATGGGATTGAAGCAGTTCAGACACCTCAAGTATGTTGTCGTAAATCTTATTCACTTTACGAATCGAGTCGCTAGACAATTTATAGGCCAGAGCATAATGCGTTGCTGCACGGTGTTTGCGTGATAACAACAATAACTCTCTGAGCAGAACCAAGGTTTCAAACCTATGTGATAGCGCTGTTTGTCTCTTTTTTGAAAAGTGAAACAGTGCAGCAAGCACTGCAATCGATAAACCCACTGAAATAACTACAAACATATCCAACTCCTAATACCTGCATACCTACTTAGTGGTAGTGCAGACACCGTGCCAAAATGAATAAGTGTTATATTTCAGCGAGTTATGTTTTTACTGTAATTATGAATGACCAATAATGGTGTATGACTTCACCATTCGAGTGAATGTTTCTCATATTTTGCAGAATTTTTTGAGAGGTTAGTCGTTGGCGTGGAGGTGGACCTTAGAGCTTAGAGTAGGAAATGAAAAAGGCCTCACCCTTTATGCTTTTAACTAGAAAAAGCAGTAAGAATGAAGCCTTTCAATGTTCATTTCTGAGTTTCGTTACCCTCAGTGCTAAGTGTTTAGCATTGAGGGTTAAACGTTAAGCAAGCTTAAGGTCGAACTCAGTGCGGTACATCACCATATCTTCAATGGTCAGTACTGGCATGTTGTGTAGTTTACCGAAAGCAACGATCTCTGGCGCTTTTGCCATTGTGCCGTCTGGGTTGGTTACTTCACACAGTACACCTGCTGATTGAAGACCAGCCATTTGCATCAGATCCACAGTGCCTTCTGTGTGACCGCGGCGAGCAAGTACACCACCTTTACGAGCGCGCAGTGGGAATACGTGACCAGGGCGCGCGAGGTCAGTAGGCTTAGCTGTTGGGTTTGCAGCTGTCTTGATCGTTGTTACACGGTCAGCGGCAGAAACACCTGTCGTTACACCCACTTTTGCTTCGATAGTGACAGTAAACGCAGTTTGGTTTGCGCTGTTGTTATCAACAACCATAGGTGGAAGTTCAAGTTGGTTTGCTTGCTCGTCGGTTAGACATAGGCACACAATGCCGCTGCATTCGCGGATCATAAGCGCCATTTGAGCGTTCGTTAGGTGTTCTACAGAGTAGATGATGTCACCTTCGTTCTCGCGATCTTCATCATCGAGTAAAAGTACGCCACGACCTTCGCGTAGAGCTTGCAGTGCGTTTTCAACGCGAGTGATTGGTTCGCCAAATTCGGCAAGTAGTGAAGACTGATTCATGGTTAAACTCCTAAAATATCACCAGAATCAGGGCTGTATGAGGGATCTCAACCGAGCACAGCAAAGCCTACTCATTACAAGAGACTTTAGCTCATTATGGTTTTATCCAAAACGAAATGCACCCGTCTAAGTTGGAGGTATGAACCCAGCTCACGCGGGCACGCCTTTCCAACTTAAACGAGTGTGTTTTCATTCTCTCTCATCCGGACTATGACCGTCGGCTCTGGCATCTCACCAGATCTGCTGACCTCGACGAATCGAGCGCTCGCGGGCTTATCTTTAGATTTTGCTAAGGACATACCGCCGGTGGGGAATTTCGCCCCGCCCTGAGAATAAAAATTAATAATCTATTTTGCTTTTGAAAGCAGACCAGATGGTAATCCTTTCAATAGTGGATTTAAAGGACTGACAGCAAAGTATTTAAGATTTTGGCCTTATAATCCGGTAAGTGTTCACTTTATCGGCAGAACACGTCAGGCAGTCTTTAGTGGGATGATGCCTTTGTCTCGTTTGATTTCTGTGGTCTTTATTTTCTCTATGAACATAAGTGGATGGTGAACATTATTGGTGTTGGCGTGGCTGTTCACTGAGTCAATATTCAAGCTCCGCATTAATCGGATATTGTTACGCCATGACAGCTCACTGACCGTTTTGACATAAAATTGATATTGGCGATGCTAAGCTGCGATAGCATCCGACCACTTTATTCAAAAGGTCTTAGCCATGACTTCTCTGTTCTCTAACAAATCCAAAGGCTTATTACTGCTCGTTCTAAGTTTGTATTCTCTCGTACCTTTTTTGATCTTTGGATCGGACTTTGATCTTGGAAGTGCGGTTTTGCCTTTCTATGGCGTCTTAATGACGTTCGTGACTTACTCAGCAGGTAATCAAGGGTTCTTGGTGACGCTCGCTGTGTTGTCTTTAGTATTGCTCACGA
Organism: Vibrio sp. Evd11; assembly: GCF_900382755.1. Taxonomy (NCBI): domain Bacteria; kingdom Pseudomonadati; phylum Pseudomonadota; class Gammaproteobacteria; order Vibrionales; family Vibrionaceae; genus Vibrio; species Vibrio sp. Evd11. Next base: position 8,639 of record NZ_OSDX01000063.1, on the reverse strand, counting down.
TGAAGTTTTCCAAAGCTAAGTTAGTCAGCCTTTGTCTGCAGCTCGGCCTGTTGTTGGTGCTTAGCTTTGCAGCGAAAACCTTCTTAAAGCATTCCACTGAGAGCCCTCGTCCTTATTCTGAGTATTTGGTGACGCAAGAAGTAGTTGAAATGCCAGAGCTGTTTTACGAACTGCCATTGGTAGAAAAGAATGCTGCTATTGAGTCTGTACAAGATAAGGTGAGCGAGTGGCGAACACGTCATTGGCTGGGTGAAACCGACTACTCTTTCCCATCTGGACACATGATTTTCGTAGGTGTGTGTTTGGCGTTTTTTGGAGGATTGTTCCTAGAGGCGAAACGCTTTTATTTAGTCGGCGGTTTGTTGGTTTGGGCTGGTGGTGTCGCATATAGCCGTGTTTGGCTTGGCATGCATCGACCTGAAGACTTAGCCGGATCTATCGCTTTTGCGAGTTTAATTTATTTATTGGTGCCGCTCATGTCTGAGCAAAAAATAGAACGCTATTTACCTGCATTTTTGAAACAGACTTCCTAGTCATTGTTCCTCACTACAAAAAACTAGGGCTCAGAGTCGCAATACGTGACAAACGTTATTGATTGAGTCCGAGTTCTGCTTGTTTCTTCTTGGTTAGCCCTAAAGATACAATTCGGTGTGATTCAGTGAGGTAATACTTCAGCTCCTTATCTCTTTCTGATGTGCTTTCAAAAAGCTGAATCCACTTCATTCCGCGCGAAGCAAAGTAGGGAGCAGGTTTATAGCCTGACTCTTCTTTCAGGAAATCAAAATTCTGATTGGATGCCTTGAAGATAAACGCAGGCTCGTCATTTGGTCCCCAACCACCTATCGCAAACACCTTGCCACCCACTTTCCAGACGTGAGAGTTATTCCACTGCATCACATAACTGGTTGCAGGTTGTGACTGGCAGAATGCATTGAATTCGTCGTAAGTCATAGAGCGTCCTTTTATCTATTGGGTGTTTGAACTGTGTTGGTTTTCTAAGATGTTTTTCTCCTTCCCGTCTTTATCGAAAAGCACTAGCTAGCTAAGCCCTGCCAAATTGCAGTAAAGCCACTGATAGAACATAGCAGTAAAGAACCGATGCGTATTTTCTCTTTAGGGATGCTTTGCGTCGTCAATAACGCCACTTTGTAACCCAACCAAGCCGCAGGCAGCAACGGGATTGTGATGATCAAATGGTGCATGGTGAAGAAGCCAATTGGGATCTGTACCAGTAATGAAATGATAGAACTAAACACAAAAAACGCAGAAAGATTGCCACGAAGTTGATTGGCATCTTGGTGTTGAAGCAGGAGTGCCATTGGCGGCCCACCAATACCTGAACTGGTACCGAAGAAGCCTGAGAAGAACCCCGCGATGCCCATTTTGGCAGGCGTTGGCTCTAACCTGAATGGAAGTAAGCTAACAATCACGGCGAATACTACCAATAAGCCTAACCATAGTGACAATACGCTCGTTGAAACCATTACCAACAAAGCCCCGCCAGCCAGTGAACCAGGAATGCGGCCCAATAGTGCGATTTTCAATCCGCCAATAGAGATGTTTGCTCGGTGTTTAAACGCGTTGAATACCGAAATGAACAGACCAACGAGACAGATAGGCGCAGGTACATAGTCAGGTGAGACCAAAAACAACAACGGGGCAACCACAATAGCCAAGCCAAAGCCGATTGCGGTTTGTACAAACGAGCCGACAAAAATGAGTGCCATCGCGATAAGGGCGGTCTGATCTAGGTATTCCATAAGCCTGCGAATTAGTTTTAAAGGAGCGAGTGGATACTATAAATTAAAACGAAAAGAATAGTCTTATTATTCAGTGAGGTTTATGCAAGTTTCGTTAGTTATCATTTGGATAATAACGACCAACAAAAAAGCGAGTGAGCATATCAGGATACTTTCTTTCAATACTCACTCGCTTATTGGAACGACTTGTTGCTTACGCTAGTGGGGGAGTCAGCATAAAACGTTAAGCCATTGCCAATTTCAGTCGCTCAATCGGCTTGTCATTGATAGGCAAATGGATCAGTGCTGCTGCAAATGCCAGTACCACCGTTGACCACCAGATTGGCTCGTAAGATCCGTAGTAATCGTAAATACGACCACCAACCCAAGCGCCTAAGAAGCTACCCACTTGGTGAGTAAAGAATACCAAGCCGTACAACGTCGACAGGTAACGGGCACCGAAGATCTGACGAACTAAACCAGACGTTAGCGGAACCGTACCCAACCAACAGAAACCAATCGCCGCACCGAAGATAGCCGCGGTTGACTCAGTCACTGGCAAAGTCACAAACGCACCAATAACTACAGTACGCACTAAGTACAGTGCCGACATTACATGACGTTTGCTGAACTTATCGCCCATAACACCCCAGAAGTAAGATCCGAAGATATTGAAGATACCAACGTAAGCCAGTGCCATCGCTGCACTACTCGCAGGTAAGTTTTTGTCGGCTAAGTAACTTGGTAAGTGCGTCGCAATGAACATCACGTGGAAACCACACACGAAAAAGCCCGCGTGAATCAACCAATAACTTTTGTTCGAAAACGCTTCAGACAGCGCTTCTTTTAGCGTCTGGGTGTCTTCTACTTGTTTATTGGTTGCTGACTTCGGTGCTCGCATAAATAGTGCAAATGAGATCATCAAACAACAAAGCACGCCAAATACTTGCATCGCACTTTGCCAATAAAATTCGTTCAACATGTATTGCGCGCCCGGAATTACCGCGAACATACCAAATGAACCTGCTGCTGTGGTTAAACCAAATGCCTTCGCTGCGTGCTCTGCAGGTACTACTTTTGCTACCGCGCCCAACACGATCACATAGCTCGTCGCACTCAACCCAAGACCAACTAATACGCCTAATGAAACGTAAAGCATGCTTGATTCGGTAGAAATTGAGGTAAGAAGTAAACCCAAACCGTAAGCACATGCGCCAGCAATAATGATGCGTCTTGCTCCCCATTTGTCAGCGGCCATGCCCAAAAAAGGTTGGAACACACCGAACAACAGGTTTTGTAGAGCTATAGCGAAACTGAAAAACTCACGGCCGGTGCCGAAATGCTCTGAAATTGGCATCATGAAAATGCCGAATGATTGTCTGATCCCTAGACTGATAATAAGTGTGCCGATCCCAAGCCATACCAGTAAAGGAAAACGGAAAATGCTCATTCTAATACTCTTAAATTAATGGTGGTGATGTGAGTGGTTTTGCGCTGACATGTGTTGGTCTGTCATATCATGGTGATGCTCGTGCCCAGAATGTCCATGCGCTGACTGGTGGTGGCATCCACTGCTCACGGCATGCTGAGCCAAGAGATCAATTAATGGCTGACTGTGATGCACAATAACCAAACTAATGACGAGGAATAGCGTCATTCTGGCCAATTGGGCAAAAAGAGATTGTGAAAACATAAGGTGTTTACATGCGCTCAATGTTGTAAGAAGTCGCGCATCATAATGACGAGTAGGGTATGTATCAAATGACCTTTTGTGATTTAGTCTATGCGTTTTATGCATAGATTTAAGCATCGCTAGAGTCAGGGCGAAACGTGACCAATAAATAGGAAAACTCGAAGCTCACTCATTCTGCGATAGAAGCGTGTAGTTAATAATAAAAGCCTAACTACAGGTTTTTAACTATCTGTTTAATTGAAGAATTCACAAAACTGTAAAAACTAATATACAAACTAATCACTAAGCAACATTGCTCGTTCACTCGACTTATCTGTCAAACATCGTAAATTTGGGCGTAAATCGTTTCAAAACTACTGAAACGCGATGTTCAAAGATTCAGGGAGAGTCATTCACATGGATAAAGATCATAACCTTCGCGAAAATTTACTGGCACTGCTCTTAGGTAGCTCACTGGTTTCACTCGGCGTTATCTTTTTCAACCAAGTCGGTTTGCTCACCGGAGGCACGGCTGGTCTAGCGATCTTCATTACCAAAGTAACAGACCTAAGCTTTGGCCAAGTGTTCTTCGCACTTAACTTACCTTTCTATATTTTGTCGGTTGCTCGTATGGGCTGGCGCTTCACCATCAATACGTTTATCGCGGTTTCGATTGTTTCGTTCGCCGTGGATCACTTGTATCACGTGATTCAAATTGCCGAAATTCATGCATTGTATGCAGCTTTAATCGGTGGTGGCTTGATTGGTACCGGCATGCTGGTGATCTTCCGTCATAAGATGAGTTTGGGTGGCTTCAACATTTTGGCGTTATTCTTACAAGAACGTTTTGGTATTCGAGCGGGCAAGGTTCAGATGGCGTTAGACTGTACGATTGTAGTGCTTTCACTGTTTATTGTTGACGTGTCACTGGTTCTATTGTCTGTGCTTGGTGCGATAGTCACCAACTTGATTCTAGCGATGAACCATAAGCCTGGGCGCTATCAACCGGTCGTCAAAGCGGAAGCAGCGTAGCTAGGTTCGCTCAAGCACTAGGTTAGCTTAAATACTAGGTTAGCTGAAGCAAAGTGATTTACAGATTCTGAAAACAACAAAGCCAGCATCAATTGCTGGCTTTGTTCTATTTCAATATCCGATTCAATACACCGATTAACACTTGCTGCAATTGGCGTCTGGCTTAAGCACGCAATCAATGACATTACCTTGTTGATCAAGTGATAGGTTGCAGCACTCTTCAAACAGATTTTTAAGATCCCCGCGACTTTTCTGAACACGAGACTTAACCGTTGAGTAGCTGATGTTTTGAGCCTCTGCGATCTCTTTTTGGCTTTGGCCTTTGATGTCGACAGCAAGCAGTAACGATGAACTTTGTTCTGGCAGCGCCTGAATAAAGGGTTCAATACACAACGAAAGCTTCTGCTTAAACTCAGAATTGTGGTCTAAATCGGTAAACCAAAGATCTTCAGCATCAATTTGGCTATCACGTTGTTGTCGAGCGTGCTTACGGTAGAAGTCGATGATCGTGTGATTGGCTAATTGGAATAGCCACGATTTTACGCTGCTTGTATCTTGGATTTTGTCTAGGTTTTGATAAGTCTTAATCAAGATCTCTTGAAGCAAGTCGTCTACATCGTCGGTGTTGTTGACCTTAGAATGCAAGAATGACTTTAACGCTTGCTGATACTCAGCCCAAACCTGTTCTAAGTTCAAAGATGCCCTATTCAAAGGTGCCCCGTTCAGAGATGCATTAGTTGCACTGTTCATTTACGCAACACTCGTCTTGTAAGAAATCAATCACACCTTCTAGGCACTCATACTCTGCTACACAGAATAGGGTTCTTCCTTCTCGTCTTTGACTGATGAGGCCTGCCGACGCTAGGCTTGAGATATGGTGAGACAAGGTGGAACCAGGGATACCTAGCTCTTCTTGTAGGCCGCCAACTGCAATGCCTTGGTAGCCAGCTTTAACGACACTCTTATAAATAGTTAGGCGAATAGGGTGGCCCAACTCTTTAAGTGCTTTCGCAACGACTTCTAAGTTCATATTAACTCCTCAAGATTTAATTTCGATGTTAGTCGAAATGTATGCTGAATTCAAATTTAAAAACGATGGCTGTGTAAGTCATTGAAAAAATGTGTTTTAGAAAGTTATTTCGATTTTTATCGAAATAATTCTTGATCTGGATCTGTTTATTTCTATAATTCGAGAATATTCGAAATTAAGGGTTGGTTACTTTTCTCATAGAGCCCGACCTTCAATCCAGTTTGGAGTTAATTATGAGCAATGAAATGTTAACAATGCTAAAAGACGCACTTGATATGTTCGCTTTCTTAGCAGTAGAGCTAATTATCCTTTTCTTAGCGATCAGCTACATTGTTGGGATTCTTCAAGAGTTCCTTACACCGGAAAAGATTCAATCTATCTTGAGTTCACGTAATGGTAAGGGTTATGTGGTTGCAGCACTATTGGGTGCAATTACACCTTTCTGTTCATGTTCGACCATTCCTTTCCTAAAAGGATTGCTGCGTGCAAGAGCCGGTTTTGGGCCAATGATGGTTTTCCTATTCGGTAGCCCTTTCTTGAACCCAGTGATCATTGGTTTGTTCGTGATTACCTTCGGCTGGCAAGTGGCTGTGTTCTACTTCTTAGTCGCAATGACAGTATCGGTAGTGGCAGGTTACGCACTTGAGAAGCTTGGCTTTGAGCGTTACGTAAAACCTGAAGCGTATGAATCGACAGGTTCTTCTTCAAGCTGTGGCACTAGCTGTGGTGATTCTGCTCCTCAAAAAGCAGCACCAGCTAAAACGGAATCTTCATGTGGTACAAGTGCATGTGGTGAACCTGCACCAGTAATGGCAAAAGAGACATCTTGCTGCGATTCTAAAAAAGAAGAACCACAAGTAACGGTTTCATGCTGTTCAGCGGATGGAAGCGCGACGGTGGAAATTGTAGAGAAGAGAGAACCTAACCGTTGGATGAGAATTTGGTTCTCAACTTGGAAAGACTTCAAACAAGTTTTCCCTTACTTAATGATGGGTATCGCGATTGGTTCATTCATCTACGGCTTTATTCCTACAGACCTAATTGCACAGTACGCTGGTGAAGGTATGTGGTATGCGATTCCTGTCGCGGCTGTGATTGGTATTCCACTGTATATTCGTGCTGAAGCGGTAATCCCACTAAGTGCTGCTCTAGTACAGAAAGGTATGGCGCTAGGTTCGGTAATGGCATTGATCATTGGTAGTGCGGGTGCAAGTTTGACAGAAGTTATCTTACTTAAATCAATCTTCAAAAACCAAATGATTGCAGCATTTCTATTCGTTATCCTAAGTATGGCGATGGGTGCGGGTTTCCTATACAGCTTCATCTTTGGTTAATCAGTTCTGATTACGAGATAGCACCATTGATACCGAGAGATAGATAACAAAAAAGAGCTCACTTAGTTGAGCTCTTTTTGTGTTTAGACTATTAGTTCGGAGATTAGAACCCGCGAATGTCCAGCTCATTGTTGATCAATACAACACATTGAGAAGCAAACAACATGTTTGGACCTAAGCTGATTTTTTCCGTTCCTAAACGCTTCAAGCTGTTGTAGCTTTTCTTCGGCATCGGGATATGGTCAGTTAGAAGGAAACATGGGTTTTCCCCAATCTCTGCTTCACGGATAAAGTCGCCTTTCTTATCCATCATGTACAGCTGGTGGTCTTCAGCCAGTTCTTTAACCAACTTTTCAAAACTCATTGTACGAACAGTGATACCTGATTCAACCTGACGAGTTTGTTCTTTGGTCATGCCTTGAGAAGCGTCAACTGCTCGCACTACCGCTGATAACAATGCCGACTCATGAAAGCCGCCAATGTTGGTGATCTCATTTGAATCGAAAGTAATCGTACGTGAAAAGTCTTTAGTACTCTCTAACACAAGGTGCACGGTGACATTCTCTCGGTGAGATTGAGCAACGAAGATCGTGTTCATCAGAGTATGAGCCAGAATCTCAGTATGAGCGTCTTGCCCAACACCTTCTAAGATAAGTTTGCTCTCTGTAGGGGCTGCGCGAGCGCGTAATACAAATGAACGCATGAAATGTACCTTGTCAGTGTGTGATAAAGCGAAACAGACTTTATCAACATGAATTGATGAATAACCAAAATTATGGCGGTATGTAACTCTTTTCTATTAATGAAGTCAAATGGAGTTATGTATAGTACTGATCAGAATAACTCTACGTATTAAATAGAGAGTGACCACATTACAAGATGGTAAAGGTTGAAGCGAACCAAGGTTTACATAGATAGTATGCGCAAATTATTAGGTGACTTACATAAGGAAGTAGTCGATGAAGTTACAGAAGATTAATAAAGAAGAATATAGAAAGAAGATGAACTTGCTGTTGGTGTCATTGGTTGGGTCACTCGCCTTGTTTGCCATTGTATTCGGTAGCATTCTGATTGAACTTTTTGGTTCAGTTGGATCTGTTACTGGGGAAACAACAGGTAACTTCCATTTGAATGTACTCGGGGTGATTTTATCAGTCGCACTGAATGCGTTTATTGCGAGTCGTGTGAAAGGTCATGATTACTTTAAAGAAGCCCTTTATGTGTGGAACCTTAAACAAATTCATAATCAAATCTATCGTAAGCTCAAGCGTATTCAACCAAAAGCTGAGCAAGGCGATCGAGAAGCATTAACTATCCTTTACTTCTATTACACTACGCAAAAACAGGTATACGACCTAGATAACAATACATTGACGATAAAAACGGTTCAGAAATCGCTAGATAACATAGTGGAGCTGAGTGAAAAGTGGAGTATAGAACTGGATATAGAGACATTCTCGAAAGATCTAGTCGCGAAATTCTAAGTTATATGCTCTTGATTGTATTAGCTTTAGCCTGTGAAAGTGGGTTTTGACGTAAAAGTAGACACTTAAGCAATTTTTTTGAATTTTTATCAAAAAAGGGGTTGCCATTTTTTCGATGATCTCTATAATGCCGCCTCACTGAAACGGCAGACGCTACAAGGCTTCAGCGGTAATCAGTAAGACGGAAAGTTCGAAAGGAGTTGATTTTAAAAAGTGTTTGACACTTAAAATTAAATCGCTAGAATTCACGTCCGCTTTCAAAGGTTTCTTTGTAAAAAGAAAGTTTCGACAAGCAAAGCTCTTTAACAATTTAAACCTATCAATCTGTGTGGGCACTCGTTGATGAAT